>JBBSRE010000136.1:0-7590 GCA_038243365.1 Burkholderiales bacterium
CGGCCCGCGCCGCCCCTTGTACGCCCGGCCCGGCCCTTCCCGCTTCGTGTTGCGTCACTTATGAAATTCCAAGAGAAATAGCCCTCTAGCGCTTTTGCAGTACGCGCCGCCAGCTATCAAAATAATGGCATCCGGGGCGGCTTGATGCGGTGACGCGTGAACGTGTTGACGGAGTCTGAACCCCGCCCCGGAGCGGCTCGGTGCAGCGTGACTCCCGTGTAGCCAGCGCAGTGCGCGTGCAGTGCGCGCGGCGGGCATGGGCTCCAAAACCGCCAGGCCAACCAGCGCACCTGCAGGCCCATCACCTTCTCTCCGTCGCTCGCCTGCCGTCTTCCGCCGCTTTACTGCAAGCGCTCCAGCAAATCCAGCGTCGGGTACCCGTCTGCCGGCACATCCAAGCTGCGCTGGTACAGGCGAATGCCGCGCCGCGTGGCCGGGCCCATGACGCCGTCCGGTGTTCCGCTGTCAGAACCGCGTGCGTTCAGCGCTGTCTGCAGGGCGGTCAACTGGGCTTTTGTCAGCGCCTGTACATCGCGCGGCCAGGGGGCTTGCACTGCCGGGCCGCCCGCCAGCTGCTGCGACAACAAACCAACGGCAAGCGCATAGCTGGTCGAATTGTTGTAGCGCAGGATGGTGCGAAAGTTCGGCCCCACCATGAACGCCGGCCCGCGCGCGCCGGCCGGCAGCACGATGGTGGCGTCTTCCAACGCCGGCAGCGCCGTGCCATCCACTGCCTGCACACCCTCGCTCGACCAAGCAGAGGCCAGCTGCCGCACACTGGCATCGGCGCGCGCAAAGTCAAAGCCTGGCGCCAAGCGCACCTCCAGCCCCCACGGCTGGCCGGCTTGCCAGCCCGAGCGCGCCAGAAAATTCGCGGTCGACGCCATCACATCGGGCAAGCTGCCCCAAATGTCGCGGCGGCCGTCGCCGTCGGCATCCACCGCACGGGCCAGAAAGTTCGATGGCAAAAACTGCGTCTGGCCCATCGCGCCGGCCCAGGAACCGATCATCTGCGCGCGGTCGATGTCGCCGCTCTGCAAAATCTTCAACGCCGCCAGCAATTGCCCGCGCGCCCACTGCTCGCGCCGGCCCTCAAAGCCCAGCGTCGCCAGCGCGTCGATGGTCGGGATGTCGCCCACATAGCTGCCGTAATTGCTCTCCATGCCCCAAATGGCGACCAGCACTTCAGTCGGCACGCCGTAGCGCGCTGCCATCGCGCTCACCTCAGGCGGCAGTTGCAGCAGCTTGTCCTGCCCACGGGCAATGCGCTGCGCTGACACGGTCGTATCGAGGTAATCCCACACCGTGCGGGTGAACTCGGGCTGCGCCCGGTCCAGCTCAATCACGCGCGGAAGAAAGCGCACGCCATGGAATGCGGTCTGCAGCGTGGCCTCGTCAATGCCCTCCGCACGTGCGCTGGCGCGGAAGTCGGTTACCCAGCGGGCAAATTGCTGGTCGTGTTCAGCGCCAGAGGGTGCCGCGATCGGCGCGCTCGTGGCGACCTCGGGCGCCGCCGGTGCGGCCGTGGTGAGGACTTTTTCTTGCGCTGGCGGTGGGGTTACTACCGGCGGTGCGGAGGCGCAACCTGCAACGGCGAAAGCCGCCAGTAAATGGGACGCGCACCGGAGGCGAGCGGGCTGCGTGAGACGGGATGCTGTTTTCATTCGCTCCATTTTCGTCTTTCAGCCAGTGGAGGCGCGGCGGCCATGGAGCTGCGCGACGAGTCGGCCACCAGTGCATAGCCCGCGCAGCACAAGCGCGGGACAGTCGCAACACAAGCTGCGTTCTCAGCGCCGTATCCGGTGCACTCCCGCAGCAGCGAGTGGTGGCGGGTTGACTGCTGGCCGCTGCGCCTGCTCCACCGAATAAGGCGAGAACCGGCTTTCGTTCTCATTCACCAACAGCGGTCGCCCGATGAACGGAAACGCCCGCTGCGGGCAGGCGGTGCGCTCGCAGACTTTGCAGCCCATGCCGATAGGGGTGGGCACCTCGGGGTCGCGCAGGTCGAGGCCCTTGGAATACACCAGCCGCGCCGCGTGCTGGATGTCGCAACCCAGCCCAATGGAAAAGGTTTTGCGCGGCGAACCGTAGCCGCGCTCGCCGTGCGAGATGGTGCGCGCAATCCACAGGTAGGTGCGCCCGTCAGGCATGCTGGCCAATTGCGGCAGCACGCGGCCTGGTTGGGCAAAAGCCTCGTACACGTTCCACAGCGGGCAGGTGCCGCCGGTGCGTGAGAAGTGGAAGTGCGTGGCCGATTGGCGCTTGGAGATGTTGCCCGCCCGGTCGACCCGAATAAAGAAGAACGGTACGCCCGGTGCGCCGGGGCGTTGCAGCGTGCTGAGGCGGTGGCACACCGTCTCAAACCCCACACCAAACTGCTGCGCCAAACGGTCGATGTCATAGCGCAGCTGCTCGGCCGCTTGCAGGAACTCGGTGTACGGCAGCAACAGGGCGCCGGCCGCGTAGTTGGCCAGGCCAATGCGCGCTAGCACGCCGGCGGCGGGGTCGTCCAGCGCGCCCTCAGCCACCAGCGCCTCAATGGCGCCGTCCATTTCCAGCAGGGCGAGCTGAGTGGCGAGTTGAAACGCCTGCTGCCCGGCCGCCAACGTGGGCGATAGCCACAGGATGCGGGTTTCAGGGTCAAACCGGCGCTGCTGTGCCTGCTGGCCGTCGTCAAAGGCCACCACGCGCACCTCGTGGCGGCTGAGCAAACGGTCAGTGAGCCAGTCGAGCAGCGTGCTGCCTGAGGCGCGCGCATCGTGTGCCAGTGCTTCTGCGGCGCGGTCCAACGGGTCGAAATAGTTGCGGTACGAAAAGAAGAAGTCACGCACCACCTCGAACGGCATGGGCCGCCCAAACGCCAGGTCGCCACGCCCATCGCCCAGCTCCATCGCCAGCGCATCGAGGCGCTGCGCAGCCTCCAACTGGCGCTGGTGCAGCGCGAGGATGGCGCGGCCCACCTTGGGCAGCTTGGTGGCCAGTTCTTGCAGATCGGGCAGGTCAATCGACTCCTGCGCCGGGTTGTCGGCCAGCGCGTCGCGCAGTTGCGCCACTTGCCGCGCCACGTCGTCTTCCGAAAACTGCTGAATGTCTACGCCCAGCGCGCGGTGGATTTTGAGCAGCACCGCCACGGTGAGCGGGCGCTGGTCCTGCTCTATCTGGTTCAGGTAGCTGGGTGACAAGCCCAGCGCTTGGGCCAGCGCCACTTGCGACATGCCCCGCTCGGCCCGCAGGCTGCGCAGACGCACGCCCATGAATGTCTTTGCCATCGCTGCTTTCGTTGATTCGCAAGATTCGCAAGATTCGCAAGATTCGCAAGTTTGCAAAATTCATTCGCAAACTATCGCCAATTCAGTGGTTTCCGAAGCGATTGGTGTTGCGTACATTGCGAATTATGACCACTCCGAACAACGCTGTGCAAACCATGGAAGTCGTCTTCCCCGAGTACGCCAACCACTACGGCACCTTGTTTGGTGGGCAGGCGCTTTTGATGATGTCCAAGGTGGCCTTCCTCGCTGCGCGCCAGCTCGCCGAGGCCGATGTGGTCATGGCGAGTTGCAGCCATGCGCAGTTTCTGGCGCCAGTCAAGCAGGGCAGTGCGCTGGTGCTGCGTGCCCTGGTCACGCGCATTGGGCGCAGCTCGATGACGGTGTGCGTCACCGGCCTTGTCCCGCAGGTGCGGGGCGAGTCTGAAGAAGTACTCCAAAGCATTTTCGAATTCGTGGCGGTGGATGGCCAGGGCCGCCCCATACCCGTACCCAACCTCGCAGCCGCTTATCTTTCCAAGGAACCCGCATGACCGACCTCAGCCAAGCCCTGAGCTTCAAACCCAAGAAGTCCGTCGCCCTCTCCGGCATCACCGCAGGCAACACCGCGCTGTGCACCGTGGGCCGCACCGGCAAGGACCTGCATTACCGGGGCTACGACATTCTGGACATGGCCGAGGCCTGCGAGTTTGAGGAAATCGCCCACCTGCTGGTGCACGGCAAGCTGCCCACGCGCGCCGAACTGCGTGCCTACAAGGCCAAGCTCAAATCGCTGCGCGGCCTGCCTGCCAGCGTAAAAAATGCGCTGGAGCTCCTGCCAGCGAGCGCCCACGCTATGGATGTCATGCGCACGGGCGTCTCGACGCTGGGCTGCGTACTGCCTGAGAAGGACGACCACAACCTGCCCGGTGCGCGCGATATTGCCGACCGGCTGATGGCATCGCTCGGCTCCATGCTGCTGTACTGGTACCACTGGAGCACGCAGGGCAAGCGCATCTCGGTCGAGACGGACGACGACTCGATTGGCGGCCACTTCCTGCACTTGCTGCACGGCCAGGTGCCATCCGATGCGGCCGTGCGCGCCATGCACACTTCGCTCAACCTGTACGCCGAGCACGAATTCAACGCCAGCACTTTCACCGCGCGGGTGATTGCCGGCACCGGCAGCGATATGTACTCGTCCATCGCCGGCGCCGTGGGCGCACTGCGTGGCCCCAAGCACGGTGGTGCCAACGAAGCGGCGTTTGAAACGCAGAAACGCTACGACAGCGCCGACGAAGCCGAGGCCGACATCCGCCGCCGCGTCGAAGCCAAGGAAACCGTCATCGGTTTCGGCCACCCGGTGTACACGGTGAGCGACCCACGCAATGAGGTCATAAAAAGCGTCGCCAAATCACTCTCTGTGGATGCGGGCTCCACCAAGATGTACGACATCGCCGAGCGGCTTGAGACGGTCATGTGGGAGGTCAAAAAGATGTTCCCCAACCTCGACTGGTTCAGCGCGGTGAGCTACCACATGCTGGGCGTGCCCACCGCCATGTTCACGCCGCTGTTCGTCATTGCGCGCACCAGCGGCTGGGCGGCGCACGTGATTGAGCAACGCGTCGACAACAAAATCATCCGCCCCAGCGCCCACTACACCGGCCCCGACGATCTGGCCTTCGTGCCCATCGGCGAGCGCGTCTGATTCGCTTTCTCTTCAACCCATTCACCTGTCACATATGCCCACACACATCAGCAACGTTCGCCCCGAGTGGGATTCCGTCATCGTCGACATCGTCGACTACGCGCTGGGCTACGAAGTCACCTCAGACCTCGCCTACGAGACGGCCCGCAACATCCTCATCGACACACTCGGCTGCGGGCTCGAAGCGCTGGAGTACCCCGCAGCGCGCAAGCTCATCGGGCCGATTGTCAAAGGCACCAGTGTGGTCAACGGCGCCAAGGTGCCGGGCACCCAGTTCCAGCTCGACCCGGTGCAGGCGGCGTTCAACATCGGCGCGCTCATCCGCTGGCTTGACTTCAACGACACCTGGCTCGCGGCGGAATGGGGCCATCCGTCGGACAACCTGGGCGGCATCCTCGCCACGGCCGATTGGCTCAGTCGCAACGCGGTGGCAGCGGGCCGCAAGCCCCTCACCATGCGCGATGTGCTCACCGCCATCGTCAAGGCGCACGAGATCCAGGGCGTCATAGCGCTAGAAAATTCGTTTAACAAGGTCGGGCTCGACCATGTGCTGCTCGTCAAGGTGGCATCCACGGCCGTGGTGTCGCAATTGCTCGGCCTGAGCCGCGACGAAACGCTGGCGGCTGTGTCGCTCGCCTGGGTCGACGGGCAAAGCCTGCGCACCTACCGCCACGCACCCAACGCGGGCAGCCGCAAAAGTTGGGCGGCGGGCGACGCCACCAGCCGGGCCGTGCGCCTGGCGCTTATCGCGCAGACCGGCGAAATGGGCTACCCCTCAGCCTTGACCGCGAAAACTTGGGGCTTCTACGACGTGCTGTTCAAAGGCCAAGCCTTCAAGTTCCAGCGGCCCTATGGCAGCTACGTGTCAGAAAACGTGCTGTTCAAAATCAGCTTCCCGGCGGAGTTCCACAGCCAGACCGCCGTCGAGGCCGCTGTGGCCCTGCAGGGCCAGCTGAAAGACGCTGGCAAGACCGTCGCCGACATCCGCAAAATCACCATCCGCACGCACGAAGCCTGCATCCGCATCATTGACAAGCAGGGCCCGCTGAACAACGAGGCCGACCGCGACCATTGCATCCAGTACATGGTGGCCGTGCCGCTCATCTCCGGCAACCTCACGGCAGCCGATTACGAAGACAAAGTCGCGGCCGACCCGCGCATTGACGCGCTGCGCGCCAAGATCGTGTGTGTGGAAGACATGCGCTTTACCGCCGACTACCACGACCCGCAAAAGCGCAGCATCGCCAACGCGCTCACGGTCGAATTCAACGACGGAACCGCCTTGCCGGAAGTCGTCGTCGAATACCCCGTCGGCCATCGCCGTCGGCGCGCAGAAGGCATCCCCCTGCTGGAGGCCAAGTTCCGCACCAACCTGGCGCGCAGCTTCCCTAAAAAGCAGCAAGACGCGATTTTGGTCGTGTCGCTCGATCAGCAGACACTGGAAGCCACGCCGGTCAACGAGTACATGGATCTTTACGTCATCTGAGCCCGCACAGACGGCCAACCAAAAAATGCAGGAAAGAGAAACCCAATGACCCAAGGAAAGAAGCTGCGTGCCCTGGTCGAAGCCCGCCGAGGAATGCTGGTGCCAGGCGCTTTCAATGCGCTCTCTGCACGGGTGATAGAAGACCTCGGCTTCGAGGCCATCTATGTGACCGGGGCGGGCGTCACCAACATGCACTTCGGCCTGCCCGACCAGGCGTTCATGGGGCTGCACGAGATTGCAGAACACACCGCACGCATCCGCGACGCTGTTGCGCTGCCGCTGATCGTCGACGCCGACACCGGCTTCGGCAACGCGCTGAACGTGCGCCACACCGTGCGCACACTAGAGCGGGCCGGCGCCGACTGCATCCAGTTCGAAGACCAAGTCACCCCCAAACGCTGCGGCCATTTTTCGGGCAAAGAAGTGATAGCCACGCAAGAGATGCTCGGCAAAATCAAGGCTGCGGTCGATGCGCGTACCGACCCTGACCTGCTCATCATGGCCCGCACCGATTCCGCCGCCGTGCATGGGTTCGAGGCCGCGGTAGAGCGCGCGCACCTTTTCAGCGAAGCGGGCGCCGACATCCTCTTTGTCGAAGCCGTCACCACCGAAGAACACATCCGCGCGCTGCCGCGCCAGCTCGCCAAGCCGCAGGTGATGAACATGGTGTTAGGGGGAAAGACGCCCATCTTCAGCGCCGACGCTCTGGGTGAGCTCGGCTACGGCATCGTCCTGTACGCCAACGCCGCCTTGCAAGGCGCATTGGTCGGCATGCAGCGGGCGTTGACCGTGCTGCGTGACACCCACCGCATTGACGAAGACCCGGCATTGGTGGCGCCGTTCGCAGAGCGGCAGCGGCTGGTGAAGAAGCCTGAGTGGGATGAGCTTGAGAAGACCTATGGCGCGTAGGGCGCAGCGCTGCTGGCGCTCAAAGGGTGGGCCTTCCGAAA
The DNA here is from genome assembly GCA_038243365.1 of Burkholderiales bacterium. GTDB lineage: Bacteria > Pseudomonadota > Gammaproteobacteria > Burkholderiales > Burkholderiaceae_C > Simplicispira. The sequence continues at coordinate 7,390 of JBBSRE010000136.1, forward strand.
TGTTTTTCATTGCAGATGCGGTCTGCTTTTTTAGACTGGCGGTGCCATTGGAATCTATGGGTACGGTGGATGTGTGGGCGGGGTGAGCGGGTTTGTGCTGCTCCTGCCGCCCAGGCGGCCACAGGCTGTCCGGAATATGAGCCAAATATGCCTCTAGCGCTTAATGGGTAAGCGCTGGCAGCTATCAATTTTGATTGATCA
>JBBSRE010000137.1:0-7556 GCA_038243365.1 Burkholderiales bacterium
GACCGCCGCCTCAGCTTGGAGCTGCTGATGCCCTTGCTGGGGTTCCGCCACCTGGGCCCAAGCGGGCGCGAGGTACCGAGCCGTGTCTTTTTTAATCGATCGACCTGGCATCTGATCCAGTGGCTTTATTCGTCGCGCGCAGTGCGTGATGCGCAGAGCTTGCGAACCGACTACACAGACCCTCGCCTGCATGCACGCCTGATGCAGGTGCTCGAAGAGCGATTGGGGCACCGCATGGCCGATACGGTAGAGCAAGCAAAAATTGTCGCCTCTTCGGGCGACGCGGACGCGCCTATGTCGCTAGGCTGGATCGAACCTGGCCTCAGTGCTGCGGTGACTGCGCAGCATCTGGCGCGTTTTCTGGAGCAGCCGCTGCAACAGGTAGTCGCCTGCGCGCAAGAATGTGTGCAGTTGGCTGGTTTGGGCCCCCGGGGGCTGGATGCCATCGACCTTACGGGTGGATCTTCGGCGTTGCGGCCTCTGCGGCAGGCGTTGAAAGTTGCACTTCCCGGCATTCCGCAAGTAGAGGGAGACCTCTTTGGTGGTGTGGCGGCCGGCCTCGCGGTTTCGGGCTGAGGGGATATGCCAAGGGCTCGGCGACCACCAAATTGAGCCGCAATGGCGCGCTGGGAATGCGTTCGTAGCTATGAAATAGATAGCTATTGGCGCTTATCTGTAAAGCGCGAGAGGCCGATTTGACCTGAACTTTCGACTATCCATCCGCGCGTTGACTGTCATCCCCATCCGGCGGAGCGCCGTCGCGCTTCCATTGCAAGGCGGTGTCATACAGCACGTTGCGCGACGCACCCGAAATCTCTGCCGCCATTTTCACGGCGGTCTTGAGTGGAAGCTCCTGCAGCAAAAGGCGCAGCACGCGCAGGCTCTCGCCATCGTCGCTGGCCACCGGAGTCGGGTGCAGCACCACGACAAACTCGCCGCGGCTGCGTTGCGGTGAGCCTTCCAGCCACGCTGTGAGCGCATCAGCGGGAAGGGTGGTGATTTCTTCAAACTGCTTGGTGAGCTCTCGCCCCAAGGTCACGGGGCGAGCGCCGAGAACCGCCAGCGCCTGAGCCAGTTCACCGATGCGGTGAGGCGCCTCCAGCAGCAGCACGCAGCGGGTCTCCTGGGCCAACTGCTGCTCGATCATGGCTGCACGCTCGGCATTTTTCACCGGCAGAAAGCCGGCAAACACAAAGCCGCCATTCCCACCGCCATGCGCCACGGCACCAGCCGCACTCAGAGCGGTGATGATGCTGCTGGCGCCCGGCAAGGGGATGGCGCGCAGGCCTGCCGCTTGTACGGCAGCCACCAAGCGGGCTCCCGGGTCGCTAATGGCGGGCGTGCCTGCGTCGCTCACATAGGCGACTCGTTGTCCTTGGCGCAAGCGCTCTACCAAAGCCTGTGCGGCTTCCTGCTCGTTGTGTTGGTGCAGAGCCATCAGGGAAGCCGCCGCCTTCTCAATGCCATACGCACGCAGAAGGCCTTGTGTGTGCCGCGTGTCCTCACAAGCAATGCAGTCGACCAGCTCCAATACGTGCAACGCGCGAAGCGTGATGTCTGCCAAATTGCCAATGGGCGTGGCCACCACGTACAGCGCACCCTGCGGATAATGTTGCGATGCGGCGGCCTCATGGGCGGCGCGCAAGGCGGAACTGAAAGAGGCGCTCAATGGGATTCCTTGGCAAAGAGGTGCGCACTGCGCCGGCTGCAAAAACGACCCGCGCGCAGGGCAACGACGCAGAAGATGCGGCGCTTGCGCACCTGCAAAAGCACGGATTGCGCTTGCTCGATCGCAATTATCGGACGCCCGGCCGCGGCGGCGGTGAAATCGACCTGGTGATGCGCGAGCCTGATGGCACGCTGGTCTTTGTGGAAGTGCGATTGCGGCGCAGCACCAACTTCGGGGGCGCGGGCTCCAGCATTCAGTGGAACAAGCAGCAACGCATTGTGTTTGCTGCGAGGCACTACCTGCTGCGGACGCGGGTGCCGCCGCCCTGCCGGTTTGACGTGGTGCTGGTCGAGCAAGGCATCATCGAGTGGATCCGTGCAGCCTTTGATGCAGGCTGAAACGCCGCGCAGCATCTGTACGTGTTGCTACAAAACCTATAACAGCCAGCGTTTATGATGGAAGCCTTTCCGGCCCTTTACGCGCCACGCCATGCTAGAGCAACGCATCCAACAGCAGTTCATTGACAGTGCCGATCTGAAATACCAGGTCGCCCCACTGCTGGGCAAGCCCATCGCCGATGCGGTGCAGGCGCTGGTAGCTTGCGTGACAAGTGGCGGCAAGATTCTGACCTGTGGCAGCGGACCGTGCGCGGCCGACGCCCAGCAGTTCGCGGCCTCCTGCGTGGCAGGGTTCGAGCGCGAGCGACCCGAGCTGGCGGCGCTGTGCCTGAACGTAGACGGCTCCTTGCTGACGGGGGCCGCTGGTGGCGACAACCGGCAGCAGTTTTCACGGCAGCTGCGTGCGCTCGGGCAGTCTGGCGATGTGCTGGTAGTGGTATGCATCGCTGGCAACGAGGCCAATGTTCTGGCGGCGGCTGAGGCCGCGCACGAACGCGACATGGTGGTGCTGGCGCTGTGCGGCCGCACAGGCGGTGCGCTTGCCGGCGTGTTGCAGGAAACCGATGTGTTGATCGCGGTGCCGCACGACCGCGCGGCACGCGTGCGCGAGGTCCACGCGCTGGTGCTCAACTGTTTATGTGACGGCATTGATGCGCAATTGTTTGGTGAACAGGAGACTTCATGACGATACAACTCACGACCCGGCTAGCGGCATGCGTGTTGGCCGCTGCCACCCTGGCAGGGTGTGCGGCTCCTTTTATATTGGGCGGCGCGGCCGTCGGCGGAATGATGGCTATCGATCGCCGCACCACCGGCACTCAGGTAGAGGACGAGGGCATTGAGCTGCGTGCCACCAATCGCGTGTTTGGTGACCACGGGGACAAGGTCCATGTGAACATTACCAGCTACAACCGCCAGGTGCTGCTCACCGGCGAGGTTCCCACTGAGCAGGTGCGCGACGCGATCGCGCAAATGGTCTCAGGCGTGGTCAACGTGCGCAGCGTCGTGAACGAACTGGCAGTGTTGCCGAACACGCCCATCACCCAGCGCTCGAACGACACCTTCATCACCGGAAAAATGCGGGCGAGTCTGGTGGATGCCAAAGACATCACGGCCAGCGCCTTCAAGGTGGTCACGGAGCGCGGGGTGGTGTATTTGATGGGTGTGGTCACCCAACGCGAAGCCGACCGTGCGACCGCGATCGCGCGCGGTGTTTCCGGCGTGCGCAAAGTGGTGCGCATTTTCGAATATGTCAGCGAGGGCGATCTGGCCCGGTTGAGCGCCGCGCCGCGGGCCCCCATCACGGTCACCAACCCGGACGCAGCGCCAGCGAAGTAAAGCAGTGCGCCGCGCGTTTCGGCTGCGCGGCACTGCCTGCCGCATCCGCTGACTCAGCCCAGTCGTTTGATCAGGCTGGAAGTATCCCAGCGCTGGCCGCCCTGTCCCTGGATATCGGCGTAGAACTGATCCACCAGCGCCGTCACTGGTAGCTGGGCACCGTTGCGCCGACCTTCGGCCAGCACCAGGCCAAGGTCCTTGCGCATCCAGTCGACGGCAAAACCGAAATCGAACTCTCCCTGCGCCATGGTTTTGCCGCGGTTGTCGAGCTGCCAGCTCTGCGCTGCGCCCTTGCCGATCACGTCCAGCACCTGCGGCAGATCCAGCCCGGCGCGCTGGCCGAAAGCCACGGCTTCCGACAGACCCTGTAGCAGACCTGCAATGCAGATCTGGTTCACCATCTTGGTGAGCTGACCTGCGCCGGCGTCGCCCAGCCGGGTAAAAGCGCGGGCATAGGCCATGCCAATCGTCTGGGCGGTCTCAAAAGGCTGCAGATCGCCGCCGCACATCACCGTGAGCAGGCCATTTTTAGCGCCAGCTTCGCCTCCGGAGACTGGTGCGTCGACAAAATGCAAACCGAGGGTGCGCGCGGCGGCGTGCAGCTCGCGCGCCACTTCAGCCGAAGCGGTGGTGTGGTCGACAAACACCGCGCCTTGCGCCATGCCTGCAAACGCGCCATCCGCGCCCAGCGTGACTGCGCGCACATCGTCATCGTTGCCGACGCAGCAGAACACCAACTCGGCGCCTTGCGCCACCTGGCGTGGGGTTTCTGCATGTTTTTGGCTGCCAGCGCTTGCGTACTCTGCGCACCACGCTATGGATTTTGAAGCAGTCCGGTTGTAGACGGTCACTTCATGGCCCGCCCGGGCCAGATGGCCTGCCATGGGGTATCCCATGACACCCAAGCCCAGAAAGGCGACTTTGCGTGCGGGAGTGGAGTCGTAGCTGCGAGAGGCAGTGCTGGTCATGGAAGCATCCAGAAAAAAGGGGGAGAGGTGCCTTGGGCGCTCAAAGCCTGACCCACGTGATGCGCTGGTAGCGCGGCTTCCTGCCATGCCTGCGCGCATGGCGGGAAGCGCGAACAGGTTCAGACAATCACAAAATGCTCAGTGCCGGCCGCCAAATCGGTGGTTTTTGCGCGTTGGCTGCTGAGCTTGATCTGCAGTCGCAGGTCGTTGAGCGAGTCGGCATTGCGCAGTGCGTCTTCATAGGTGATGACGTTGGCTTCAAAAAGATCGAACAGGGCCTGGTCGAAGGTCTGCATGCCCAGGTTGCGACTCTTTTTCATGATCTCCTTGATCTCGGCAACTTCGCCTTTGAAGATCAGGTCAGAGATAAGAGGCGTGTTGAGCATGATCTCGACCGCTGCAGCCCGGCCCTTGCCGTCCTGTTTCGCGATCAGGCGCTGCGATACCAGGCCGCGCAAGTTGAGCGACAGGTCCATCAGCAACTGGGCGCGGCGTTCTTCGGGGAAGAAGTTGATGATCCGGTCCAGCGCCTGGTTGGCGCTGTTGGCGTGCAAAGTAGCGAGGCACAGGTGGCCGGTTTCCGAGAAGGCAATCGCGTGCTCCATGGTCTCGCGGTCCCGGATCTCGCCCATCAAAATCACATCGGGCGCCTGACGCAAGGTGTTCTTTAGCGCCGCTTCCCAGCTGTCGGTGTCCAGCCCCACTTCGCGCTGCGTCACTACACAGTTCTTGTGCGGATGCACAAATTCCACCGGGTCTTCCACCGTGATGATGTGGCCGAACGAATGCTCGTTGCGCCAGTCCACCATGGCAGCCAGCGTTGTGGACTTGCCCGAGCCCGTGGCCCCGACCAGGATGCACAGGCCGCGCTTGGCCATGGTCACTTCTTTGAGGATCTGGGGAACACCTAGGCCGTCAATGGTCGGCAGTGTGAGCGGAATCACCCGCGCCACCATGCCCACGCGCCCTTGCTGGATGAACGCGTTGACCCGAAAGCGCCCGATGCCCGAGGGGGAGATGGCGAAGTTGCACTCCTTGGTGCGCTCAAATTCCGCCGCCTGCTTGTCGCTCATGATCGAGCGGGCCAGCGTCAGCGTGTGGCTGGGCGTCAGCGGCTGCGGTGAGACCTTGGCGATGAAGCCGTCCACCTTGATGGCGGGGGGAAACTCTGCCGTGATGAACAGGTCGCTGCCGCCGCGGCTGACCAAAAGCTTCAGCAGGTCGTTGATGAATTTACTGGCCTGATCGCGTTCCATGAATGTCTTCCTATCAGCGACGGCGCGTGCGCCCGCTGTTGCCGTGTGAGGGTGTCGGGGACGCTGAAGTGAGTCGCCTCATTTCTGGTTCTCACTGAGCCGCGCGCTGACAGCGCGCAAACGCAGCGAGAGCTTGCGCGCCAGAAGCGCCACCAAGCTGGCGGCCAGCTGCGGGTCTTTGACCATCATGTCATCCATGCCATCGGCACTGAGGACGGCAATCTCGCACTCGGTCAGCGTGGTGCACGCCGAGAAGCGAATGCCGCTGTCGAGCAGTGACATCTCGCCCAGAATGTCACCGGGCCGGGTTTCCGCCAGTCGCAACTGCTCGCCCCAAGGTTGCAGCCGATCTACAGCAATGGTGCCGGTCAGCACCACCACCATGAAGTTGCCGTACTCGTCCTGGCGGATGACATCGCGGTTGGGCTCGACTTGCGCGAACTCGAAGAACTGCTCCATGCGCTGCACCGCATCGCGGTCCAGGTGCGCCATGTATTTGTCTTTGGCCCACAGGGCCTGCAGCAGTTTGCCGCCGCGGCTGGTAGGCATGCGCTTGGCAGCCACTTCCACTGCGCGCGCCTCCCAAGGGACCAGCATGCTGGAATCGACGCCCTGGTTGGCAAATGCGGTCGAAAAGAAAACCGAATCCGAGTGGTCTGCCTGCGATTTGGCGGAACGCGAATTGCGCAGTAGTCCGAGAATGCCCTTCATGCGGTGCTCCGGTGTGCAGCCTGTGAACGGCCGCGGAAAACAAAACGAAACGGGGAGGTCAGCCAGGGAAGTTGTCCGGAATCTTGGCTTTACTGCGCGCCTCAGACGGGCTGATGATGTTGCGGCGAACCAGATCGGTGAGGTTCTGGTCCAGCGTTTGCATACCCACGCTGTTGCTGGTCTGAATGGTTGAGTACATCTGCGCTACCTTGGCCTCGCGTATCAGGTTGCGAATGGCACTGGTGCCCAGCATGATTTCATGCGCTGCCACGCGGCCTGAGCCGTCTTTGACCTTGCACAGGGTCTGCGAGATGACCGCTTGCATCGATTCAGACAGCATGGCGCGGATCATTTCCTTCTCTTCACCGGGAAACACGTCGATGATGCGGTCGATGGTTTTGGCCGCGCTGGATGTGTGCAGCGTACCGAACACCAAGTGACCCGTTTCCGCGGCCGTCATGGCAAGGCGAATGGTTTCCAGGTCACGCAATTCGCCCACCAGGATCGCGTCAGGATCTTCGCGAAGAGCAGAGCGCAGCGCAGCCGAGAACGACAGCGTCATAGGCCCCACTTCGCGCTGGTTCACCAGGCATTTTTTGGACTCGTGCACAAACTCGATCGGGTCCTCGATGGTTAGGACGTGGCCGTATTCGGTTTCGTTCAAGTGGTTCACCATGGCCGCCAGCGTGGTCGACTTACCCGAGCCTGTGGGGCCGGTCACGAGCACGAGACCGCGCGGCTTGAGCGCTAGCTCGGCGAAAATCTTCGGCGTGTTGAGCTGCTCCAGCGTGAGTATCTTGCTGGGGATGGTCCGAAACACGGCGGCGGCGCCGCGGTTCTGGTTGAAGGCGTTAACACGAAAACGCGCCAAGCCTTCAATTTCAAACGAGAAGTCGATTTCCAGGAACTCCTCATAGCTTTTGCGCTGCGAGTCGCTCATGATGTCGTAGACCATGGCGTGCACTGTTTTGTGGTCCAGCGCATCGACGTTGATGCGCCGCACGTCTCCGTGGACGCGAATCATGGGTGGCAAGCCCGCGGAAAGGTGCAGGTCAGACGCCTTGTTCTTGACGCTGAATGCAAGCAGCTGGGTGATGTCCACGGGGTTCCCTCGGTCGTTTGATACGCTTGGCAAACATTATGACCACGATTGCAGACAAGCTCCAAGAGGTACGCACCCGTATGGAGGTGGCGTGTCACGACGCTGGCAGAGCAC
>JBBSRE010000138.1:0-7532 GCA_038243365.1 Burkholderiales bacterium
CACATAAGAGCTAGAGGCTGATTTTCCTTGATTTTTTTGCAGTTGCCAAGTCACCGGCGGTGAGCACACGACCGGTGGGCCAGTGGTCCGCCAGCCGTCCGTGTTCAAAGACCGCATCGCAGGCGGCATCGAACGCGCGAACGCCCGCTGCAAGGCGTGCGCCCACCATGCCCGCGAGCACATCCCCGGTTCCTGCAGTCGCAAGGCGGGCATTGCCTGTGGGATTGACGCGCGGCACGCTCCCGGCCGCATCGGCCACCACGGTGCCAGAGCCTTTGAGCACGCAGACGCATTGGAAGCGCTGGGCCAGCGCGGTGGCGGCTTTCAATCGGTCGGCCTGCACCGCCTGCGAACTGCTCCCCAGCATGCGCGCCGCTTCCAGCGGATGCGGCGTCAGCACGGTGATGCAGCCCCGACGGGATCTGGCGATCAGCGCGCTCTGCAGCTCAGGGCACTCTGCCACCGCATTCAGCGCGTCTGCATCGAGCACCAGTTGCGCGGCCTCCTGCAGCACGGTCGGCAGCACGTCTTTGATCGCCTCGCCTCCACCGCAACCGCAGACCACTGTGAGCGCATTCAATTCGAGCGTATCGAACCGGCGCTGCATCAGTTCGGGAATCACGCCCGCCACACACAGGGCTGCGTCGTCGAGCAACGCCACCAGCACGCGCCCGGCGCCTCCGTGCAATGCGGCGCTGGCGGCCATGAGCGCGGCCCCTTCCATGCCCATGCCTCGGCGATGCAGGCCTTCGCCGCCCACCACGGCCACATCACCGAAGCTGCCTTTGTGGCTGTCGTGTTGTCGCTTGTAGGCCGGCGCCGGGCCGCCAAGCCAGGCGCTTGCCGTTCGCTCCAGTTCCTGTGGGTCTGCACCCAATGAGTCCAGCCATACCTCACCGGCCGCGTCTTGTCCGTGGGCAGTCCACAGGCCTGGCTTCAGGGTCAGCAGTGTCAGCGTGTACTGAAGCGCGCGGGCATCGGTGTCCGGTGCAAATCCGGTCGCCCAGTTGCCTGTGTCAGCCTGCAGGCCGGACGGAATATCCACGTTCAACAGGGGCGCCGGGCCGCGCCGCAGGGCCCGCAGCGTTTCAATCCAGCGCGCAGGCGGCATGCGCTCCTTGTCCGACCCTGAAGCCACCCCAATGCCGAGCAATGCATCAATCGCGATGTCTCTCGCCGTCAAGGGCACTTCGGGCGCATCGGCAAAGACGACGCCTGCTGCGCGTGCACGCGAGAGGGATTGCGCCGCATCGGGCGGGATGCGAGCCTCGCCGCCCAACCATGTGACGGTAACTGCAAGACCTTTGGCCTGCAGCAAGGCCGCGGCTTCCAAACCGTCGCCGCCGTTGTTGCCCGGGCCGCACAGCACCCACACCTGTCGTGCGTGCGGCGCAATGGCGCGTGCCAATTGGGCCACGGCCAAGCCGGCGCGCTGCATGAGGGTGTGGGGCGGTAAAGCGTCCGACAGCGTCTTTTCAATGGCGCGGGTCGCGTGGCTGTCGTGGAGCGGGTGAGGGTGGTCGTGTAGAACGCGCAGCATGCGGATCATTATGGGCAGGCGGGATCTAGGCCACGGCCATACACGCCCAGACACGCCGAACCGCATGGTGCCTGCGCCGCGCTTGGGAAAGCTGCAGCTGGCCATGGATCCGCAAAGCGAGGCTGTTCTAGGTAGCTCACGGCGGCGATCTTGATCGCCACGCCACCTGTGCAACAGGTCAGGTCAGCCTGGTGGCTTCACCGCAAAGTGCGCCATCGCCTGCGGACCTAGCGCCGACTCTTCGCCGACGACTGCATGTGCCAGCACCTGTGCACACCCACTGGCCAACGCCCATCCCGTGTCTCCGTGCGCCAGATTGAGCCAGACGCCTGGGACGCCGCTGGCGCCCAGCGCCGGCAAGCCCCCCGGGCGCACGGCGCGTGCGCCGCGCCAGACCTGCATGGCCTGGCCGCGCGCGGCACTGCCCGGGAACCAGGTATCCAGAGCGTCATAGAGGCGCCGTAGCGTGCTCTCATGAGAATCTGCAGAGGCGCGGCCCAACTCGGCCCCACCGGCAATGCGGATGCGCTGGCCGATGCGAGAGAGGCTCACTTGACGCGCCACATCGATCACCGTTCCCTGCGGTTGCCCCGCGTCTTCGCGAAGCGGAGCCGTCAGCGATGTTCCCCACAGCGCCACCATACCCAGCCGAATGCCGAGCGTGCCCAGCAAGTCGTTGGCGTCCATGCCGTTGCACAGCACGACGGCATCGAAGGAACACGAAGCGCCCGCACCCGCGAGCTGGACTTCTGGCCGAGTACCCGTACTGCGCACCGCCTGCACGCTGCGTTGAAACTCGAACTGCACGCCGAGCCGCTGCGCAGCCTGACGCAGCAGCACGGCGAACTGACGGCAGTTGGCCGCGAGCGCGCCCGGCACATGCAGCGCCATCGTGAAAGTCTCGGATTGGGCCAATCCTGGTTCGATCTTGGAGGCGGCCTGTGCGTCCATCTCCGAGATCACGTTGCCGGCGCAGCGCAGCGCGTCCACCGTGCCCCTCAAGGGCGCGGCCGTGCGTTCGTCTCGCAACAGCAGCAGGGCGCCCGTGCTCGCTTCCAGCGGAAGTTCGAGTAATTCCACGGTCTCTTCAAACCGACGTTGACTGAGTTGCGAAAGCGCTGCCAGCGCATGCAGTGCGGCAGGCGCCTCGGCCGCCTGGACGGCGCTGCGGGCTGCTGTGCGCCATTGCCACAACCAGCGCAGCTCGGCCATGCGTGCTGCGCTGCCGACCTCCATCCCGGCCGAGCTGCCAATGGTCCTGGCGCTCCCCATCGCACCCGCAACCCCCCAAGGCGCCAGCAGCGCCGGGCCCACCAGCGCACCCGGTGCGTAACTGGCTTCTTCGGCTGCGCTGGATCGACGCTCGAACACCGTGACCTCGTGGCCACTTTGGGCCAGCTCGTAGGCCGTGGCAACGCCGACGATGCCGGCGCCGACAATCGCAATCTTCATGAATTCTGTGTCTTTTCGGGCTTTAGCGCTTGTGCATCAAGCGCAAGCTGCTATTGTTTTTGAAGTTCTTCTTCTGCTCGTAGCCCGACGTTCAGCACTGCATCGTCATGCATCGCGCCGTGCCAGAGCATGAGGCCGACGGGCAGCTCACCTTGCGCATGGCAGGGCACTGAAAGCGCACAGCCATCGAGCATATTGATGACGCTCGGGTTGCGCAGCAGCAAGGCGTTGACGCGGGCGAATTCGGCATCGCGCGCCGCGTCCTGGGCTGCATCGCGCCCATCGGCTGGGGCCACGCTTGAGACCAATGGTGCGACGATGGGGACTGTGGGGGAGAGCAAGGCGTCAAACGGCGCAATCGCCGCTTCTATCTGCGCAATCCAGGCGCGCCGGGCGTGCACCAGATCGATGTAGTCGGCAGCACTGATGGAGGCTCCCTTCTCGATGCGTGCGCGTACCCGGGGGTCATACAGTGCGGCGTGCTCTGCCAGCAGAGAGCGATGCCAGGCATAGCTTTCAGCTGCGGCAAAGCCGCCACGGACTTGCAGGCTGGAGAGCTGCGCCACTTCAGGCAGATCGATTTCTTCAATGTGTGCGCCTGCGCGGCGCAGCAGCTCGACCGTTCGCTCGAAAATGCGCCGGACGTGATCGTCCAGCGACTCCAGAAACACGCCGCCCGGCACAGCCAAGCGCCATTGCGAGAGCGGGGCAGCACTGCGCGTCACCCTGCGGGCAGAGAGGATCTCGTGCGCTATCACTGCATCACGCACAGACCGGGTCAGCGCACTGGCCGTGTCCAAAGTGCTCGACAGCGGCACCGCGCCGCTGGTCGGCACCAAACGGGCCGTGTTCTTGAATCCGACAATCCCGCACAGCGCGGCGGGAATGCGAATGGAGCCCCCGGTATCAGACCCCAGTCCAATGAAGGCAGCGCCCGTGGCAACCGACACTGCTGCGCCGGACGACGAACCGCCGGGCACGCGCGCGGGTCCGGGCAGGGCGCCGAAACGGCCGTCGAAAGCGGCAGGCACCGGGAAATGCGGGTTGGTGCCCACGCCGGAAAAAGCGAATTCAACCATGTGGGTGCGCCCCAGCACCACGCCGCCTGCCGCCCGCAGGCGCGCCACCGCGGGAGCATCGAAAAGCGCGGGTGGGCGGCTTGCCAGTGCGCGTGAGCCGGCGGTACTCACTAGTCCTTGCATGTCGAACAGATCTTTGACAGACACAGCGAGACCGCCTAGCGGCAGGTGTGACGGAGCGGCCTGCGTTACCTGAGCTACCTGAGCGCGTGCTTCGTCGAATAGCGGGAGCACAAACGCGCCCCGCGCGGGTTCGCTCTGTGCCGCCGAAATGGAGCGTTCCATTTCGTCGCGCGCGGTCGTGGTTCCCGCGTGCAGCAAGCGCCGCGTGCTGTCAAGGTCTGAGGACATGCCTATGCTAGAATCTTTGGGTTTTGCTGAGGGTGGAAACCCGCGCAGAACCAATAGCAAACCAGTCCTACCGAGGTGTTGCAGCCTCGCCAATGTATCAAGTGGCGGGCAGCGATGTCGGGCTGGATTTTAGACCTAACCTTTGGAGTATTTTTATGGCAGTCACTATGCGCGAAATGCTGGAAGCCGGCGTTCACTTCGGCCACCAGACCCGGTTTTGGAATCCCAAGATGGCCCCGTACATCTTTGGTCACCGCAACAAGATTCATATCATCAACCTGGAAAAATCGCTGCCGATGCTCCAGGATGCTGCCAAGTTTGCGCAGCAGCTCACCGCCAACCGCGGCACTGTGCTGTTCGTCGGCACCAAGCGGCAGGCCCGCGACACCATCGCCGCTGAAGCCCAGCGCGCAGGCGTGCCTTTCGTGAACCAGCGTTGGTTGGGCGGCATGTTGACCAACTTCAAGACGGTCAAGACCTCCATCAAGCGCCTGAAAGACATGAAGGCTCAGCAGGAAGCCGGCCTTGAGTCGCTCAGCAAAAAAGAGCAGCTGATGTTCACCCGCGAAATCGAAAAGCTGGAAAAAGACATCGGTGGCATCCAGGACATGGCTGCGCTGCCTGACGCCATCTTTGTCGTCGATGTGGGCTTCCACAAGATCGCCATTGCTGAAGCCAAGAAGCTGGGCATTCCGCTGATCGGCATCGTGGACACCAATCACTCGCCTGAAGGCATCGACCACGTCATTCCCGGTAACGATGACTCTGCCAAAGCAGTGGACCTGTATGTCCGCGCCATGGCCGACGCCGTGATCGAAGGCCGCAACAATGCCACTTCAGACGTGGTGAAGGCGGTCTCCGCTGAAGGCGCAGACGAGTTCGTGGAAGTGGAAGAGTCCGCGGCCTGAGCCCCTTTGCCCGCGCAACACCGTTGCGAGAAGAAGCGGGGCTGGTAGCCCCCTTTTTTTATCTTGAAATATCTGAATTGAATCTGGAGAAGAACTGATGGCTGCTATTACCGCAAGCATGGTGGGCGAACTGCGCGCCAAGACCGACGCGCCCATGATGGAGTGCAAAAAAGCGCTGACGGAGGCCGGTGGCGACATGGCCAAGGCAGAGGAACTGCTGCGCGTCAAGCTGGGCACTAAAGCCGGCAAGGCGGCTTCGCGCGTGACGGCTGAAGGCGTGGTCACGAGTTTTGTCGACGGCAACATCGGCGCACTGGTTGAAGTCAACAGCGAAACCGACTTCGTCACCAAGAACGACAGTTTTCTGGCCATGGCCAAGGCCGCTGCCGAACTGATCGCCAAGCACAACCCAGCCGATGTCGCTGCGTTGGGCGCACTGCCGTATGAGCAAGACGGCTTCGGCCCCACGCTTGAGGACGTCCGCAAGGGTTTGATTGGCAAGATCGGCGAGAACATGTCGTTCCGTCGTTTCAAGCGCTTTGCTGGCAGTGACAAACTGGCGGTCTACATGCACGGCACCAACATTGGTGTTGTGGTCCAGTACGAAGGCGACGAAACCGCGGGAAAGGATGTGGCGATGCACATTGCCGCGATGAAGCCTGTGGCGCTTGCCAGCAGTGATGTGCCTGCCGAGCTCATCGAAAAAGAGCGTTCTGTGGCTGCTGCCAAGGCAGCCGAAGACAAGGTGAAGGCGCAGGCAGAAGGCAAGTCCGTGCAATCGGACGAAATCGTCACCAAGCGCATCGAAGGCGGCGTGCAGAAATACCTCAAGGAAGTCTCGCTGTTCAACCAGACTTTCGTGAAGAACGACAAACAGAGCGTGGAGCAGATGCTCAAGGAACGCGCCACCACGGTGAAGGCGTTTACGCTGTACGTGGTGGGTGAAGGCATTGAGAAGAAAGTGGACGACTTCGCTGCGGAAGTCGCTGCCCAGGTGGCGGCTGCAAAAGGCGGCGCCTGAGCGCTGTGCCCCGCGTCATCGCCGTTTAGTCGCTTTTTTGAATTTGCCATCTTTGCCACCTCTTTTGAAGGAGTTCCTGTGAACGCTGCCACACCCGCCTACAAGCGCATTTTGCTCAAGCTGTCGGGTGAGGCACTCATGGGGGACGATGCCTTCGGCATCAATCGCGCAACCATCGTGCGCATGGTGAGTGAGGTGGCCGAGGTCACCCGCATGGGTGTCGAAGTGGCGGTGGTGATCGGCGGCGGCAACATTTTTCGCGGTGTGGCTGGCGGTGCGGAAGGCATGGACCGCGCTACTGCCGATTACATGGGCATGCTGGCCACTGTGATGAACGCATTGGCCTTGGCCGATACCATGGACAAGCAGGGCCTCACGGCCCGTGTGATGTCGGCCATCTCGATCGAACAGGTAGTCGAGCCTTATGTTCGCCCCAAGGCCTTGCAGTACCTCGAAGAGGGCAAGGTTGTGGTGTTCGCGGCCGGCACCGGAAATCCTTTTTTCACGACCGACACGGCAGCGGCGCTGCGAGGCGCCGAAATCGGCGCTGAGTTGGTGCTCAAGGCCACCAAGGTGGATGGTGTCTACACTGCGGACCCCCACAAGGATCCGTCTGCCACCCGCTACGCCACACTGACGTTCGACGAGGCAATGGCACGCAATTTGGGCATCATGGACGCCACGGCGTTCGCTTTATGCCGCGACCAGAAATTGCCCGTCAAGGTGTTTTCTATCTTCAAGCCCGGCGCCTTGAAACGCGTAGTACTGGGTGAGGACGAAGGAACATTGGTGCACGCTTGACAGCGCACGCCTGACAACAATTGCGGGCTGCGCGCCCCTGCTTAGAGGAGACCTACATGACTGCAGACAATTGCACCACCATGGAAGGCAAGATGGATCAGTCCATCGTGGCTTTCAAGAACAATTTGCTCAAGATTCGCACCGGCCGCGCCAGTCCGGCTCTGCTCGATTCGATCCATGTGGACTCGTACGGGTCCATGGTGCCGCTCAGCCAGGTTGCCAACGTGCAACTGCTCGATGCGCGCACGATCAGTGTTCAGCCCTGGGAAAAGGGAATGGGCGCCAAGATTGAAAAAGCCATTCGTGAGAGCGATCTGGGCTTGAACCCCGCGTCCATGGGTGACCTGATCCGCGTTCCCATGCCACCCATGAGCGAAGAG
>JBBSRE010000139.1:0-7454 GCA_038243365.1 Burkholderiales bacterium
CCCCAGTTCTACTTCCGTACGACGGACGTGACCGGTGCGATCGAGTTGCCAGCGGACCAGGAAATGGTCATGCCTGGCGACAACGTGTCGATCACGGTCAAGCTGATCAACCCCATCGCCATGGAAGAAGGCCTGCGCTTCGCCATCCGCGAAGGTGGCCGTACCGTGGGCGCGGGTGTCGTGGCCAAGATCATTGCTTAAGACTTAAGCATTAACAGGAACTTGCCATGTCCAAGCAAAAAATCCGCATTCGCCTGAAGGCGTTCGATTACAAGCTGATCGACCAATCGGCTGCTGAAATCGTCGATACCGCCAAGCGCACCGGCGCCATCGTCAAGGGCCCCGTGCCCCTGCCGACTCGCATGAAGCGCTTCGATATCCTGCGCTCGCCACACGTCAACAAGACGAGCCGCGACCAGCTGGAGATTCGTACGCATCAGCGCTTGATGGACATCGTTGACCCGACTGACAAAACGGTGGATGCATTGATGAAGCTCGACCTGCCTGCCGGCGTCGACGTCGAGATCAAGCTGCAGTAAACGCCCCCGGTTTTCCTGCGCTGCAGGGACACAAATAACGCGAACTTGCCGGAAACGGAAGTTCGCGTTATACTTTGCGGCTTCGCCTTTTTTGCGCGCTACTTTCTGTGCGCGCATTGAAATATTCAAATGAATTTTCAAGGGTGGAGTTTTATCAACCGTCTTTCATGCGCCCGGGATTCTTGGGTGCAACGCAGTGGCCAATTGCAGTCGCAGCGGTGAGAGTTTTGGAGCAAAAAATGAGTCTTAGCAACTCCATGGGGTTGCTGGGCCGCAAGGTTGGCATGATGCGTTTGTTCACCGACGAAGGGGATGCAGTCCCCGTCACGGTGGTTGACGTGTCGAACAACCGCGTAACCCAGGTCAAAACCCAAGAGAACGATGGTTACGTGGCCCTGCAGGTCACGTTCGGTGCGCGTCGGGCCTCCCGCGTCATCAAGCCCGCCGCGGGTCACCTTGCCAAGGCGGGTGTGGAAGCCGGCGAAATCATCCAGGAATTCCGCGTTACCGCTGAGATCGCTGGCAAATATGCCGCCGGTGCCACGGTTCCTGTGGCCGACCTGTTCACCGTGGGCCAAAAGGTCGACGTGCAGGGTACTTCGATCGGTAAAGGCTTTGCCGGCACCATCAAGCGCCACAACATGAGGTCGCAGCGCGCGTCGCACGGTAACAGCCGTTCGCACAACGTTCCCGGCTCCATCGGCATGGCGCAAGACCCGGGCCGCGTGTTTCCGGGTAAACGCATGACGGGCCACATGGGCGACGAAACCGTCACCACCCAAAATCTCGACGTGGTTCGTATCGACGAAGCACGTCAATTGCTCTTGATCAAGGGTGCTGTTCCGGGCTCCAAGGGTGGGTTCGTCACGGTGCGCCCTGCTATCAAGGCCGCCGCTAAAGGAGCGAACTGATGCAGCTCGAACTCCTCAATGACGAAGGCAAGGGATCGAGCAAGCTCGACGTCCCCGAAACCGTTTTCGGCCGCGCCTACAACGAAGACCTGGTCCACCAGATCGTAGTTGCGTATCGCGCCAACGGTCGCCAAGGCACCCGTGCCCAGAAAGACCGTGAGCAGGTTCGCCACTCGACCAAAAAGCCTTTTAAGCAAAAAGGCACCGGTCGCGCTCGTGCAGGTATGACGTCTTCCCCGCTGTGGCGCGGAGGCGGTCGGATTTTCCCGAACATGCCTGACGAAAACTTCACGCAGAAAATCAACAAGAAGATGTACCGCGCCGGTATGGCTGCGATCCTCTCGCAGCTGGCCCGCGAAGGTCGTCTGGCCGTGGTTGATTCGATGAAACTCGATTCGCCCAAGACCAAGGTGCTGGCCGACAAGTTCAAAGCGATGAACTTGCAGTCTGTCATGGTGATCGCCGACGAAGTCGACGAAAACCTTTACCTGGCGTCGCGCAATCTGGTGAACGTACTGGTAGTGGAGCCTCGCTACGCCGATCCGGTGTCGCTGGTGCACTACAAGAAAGTTATTGTCACCAAGGCTGCAATCGAGCAACTTAAGGAGATGTTCGCATGAGCACGCTCAAGTTTGACGAAGGCCGTCTCATGCAGGTGCTCGTTGCGCCCATCGTGTCCGAAAAGGCCACCATGGTTGCCGAGAAGTCCAATGCTGTGACCTTCAAGGTGCTGCAAAGCGCCACAAAGCACGAGATCAAAGCCGCTGTAGAGCTGATGTTCAAGGTGGAAGTGAAGGGTGTCTCGGTTCTCAACACCAAAGGCAAGACCAAGAAGTTTGGCAAAACCATGGGTCGTCGCGATAACGTTCGCAAGGCCTATGTGACGCTCAAGCCTGGTCAGGAGCTGAACCTCTCTGGGGAGGCCGCGTAATCATGGCTGTTATCAAGATGAAACCCACTTCACCTGGCCAACGTGCCGTGGTGAAGATCTCGCGTGATCACCTGTACAAAGGTGCTCCTCACGCGGCGTTGCTCGAGCCCCAGTTTCAAAAAGCTGGTCGCAACAACAACGGTCACATTACAACGCGCCACAGGGGCGGTGGTCATAAGCACCACTACCGCATCGTGGACTTCAAGCGCAACAAAGACGGCATCGCTGCCAAAGTTGAGCGCATTGAATATGATCCGAACCGCACGGCGCACATCGCACTGGTGTGCTACGCCGATGGCGAGCGCCGCTACATCATCGCCCCGCGTGGTCTGGAAGTCGGCAGCACGCTGATGTCCGGCTCCGAGGCGCCAATCCGCGCTGGCAACACGCTGCCGATTCGGAACATCCCAGTGGGTTCGACGATTCACTGCATCGAGCTCAAGCCCGGTGCCGGTGCTCAGATCGCTCGCTCGGCAGGTACATCGGCAACCTTGCTGGCACGCGAAACAATGTACGCCCAGGTGCGCATGCGCTCCGGTGAAGTGCGCCGCATCAGCATCGAGTGCCGCGCCACCATTGGCGAAGTGGCCAACGAAGAACACAGCCTGCGCCAGCTCGGCAAGGCCGGTGTCAAGCGCTGGATGGGCATTCGCCCAACCGTGCGCGGCGTTGCCATGAACCCAGTGGATCACCCGCACGGTGGTGGCGAAGGCCGCACTGGAACAGGCCGCCACTCAGTCGACCCATGGGGCAACTTGACCAAGGGCTACCGGACCCGCAACAACAAACGCACGCAGAACATGATTGTTTCGCGTCGCAAGAAATAAGGGATAGCACATGACTCGCTCTCTTAAAAAGGGTCCGTTCGTTGACCACCATTTGTTGGTGAAGGTCGAGAAAGCCGTCGCCACCAAGGACAAGAAGCCCGTCAAGACTTGGTCGCGCCGCTCCATGGTCCTGCCTGATTTCATCGGTTTGACGATTGCGGTGCACAACGGCAAACAGCACGTACCGGTCTATATCACCGACCAGATGGTGGGCCATAAGCTGGGCGAGTTCGCCCTGACGCGGACCTTCAAGGGTCACCCGGCTGATAAAAAAGCCAAGAAATAAGGAACGACCATGTCTGAAACACGTGCAGTCCTCCGGGGCGTCCGTCTGTCGGTGGACAAAGGCCGTCTGGTGGCCGACCTGATCCGCGGTAAGAAAGTGGACCAGGCTTTGAACATCTTGAGCTTCACGCAGAAAAAAGCTGCGGGCATCGTCAAGAAAGTTCTGGAGTCCGCTATTGCCAACGCTGAGCACAACGACGGCGCCGACATCGACGAGCTGAAGGTGAAAACCATCTACGTCGAGCAGGGCACCACGCTCAAGCGCTTTACCGCCCGCGCCAAAGGCCGTGGCAACCGCATCAGCAAACCCACGTGCCATGTGTACGTGACGGTTGGAAACTGAGGCCAAGGAAGACTATGGGACAAAAGATCAACCCTACCGGCTTCCGCCTGGCGGTCACCCGCAACTGGTCGAGCCGCTGGTATGCCAGCAACCGCGATTTCGCGGGGATGCTGGCTGAAGATATCAAGGTGCGTGAGTACCTCAAGACCAAACTCAAGAATGCTGCGGTCTCGCGCATCTTGATCGAGCGTCCTGCCAAGAACGCCCGCATCACCATTTACTCGGCACGTCCGGGCGTGGTGATCGGCAAGAAGGGCGAGGACATCGAGAACCTCAAGCGCGAACTGGCTACCCGCTTGGGCGTGCCGGTGGCAGTGAACATCGAAGAAGTGCGCAAGCCTGAAATCGATGCCAAGCTGATCGCCGATTCGATCACCCAGCAGCTCGAGAAGCGCATCATGTTCCGCCGCGCTATGAAGCGCGCCATGCAGAACGCAATGCGCCTCGGTGCCCAGGGCATCAAGATCATGTCGTCGGGTCGTTTGAACGGTATCGAAATCGCCCGTTGCGAGTGGTACCGCGAAGGTCGCGTGCCGCTTCATACGCTGCGCGCCGATATCGACTACGGCACCTCAGAAGCCAAGACCACCTACGGTGTTATCGGCGTCAAGGTCTGGGTCTACAAGGGCGATCGGCTGGGTCGTAATGACCCGCCCGCCGTTGAGACGCCCCGTCCTGACGACGAACGTCGCCCACGTGGTCCTCGCCGCGATAGCCGCCCCGGTGGTGATCGCGGTCCAGGCGCAGGCCGTGGCGCTCCGCGTCGTCCTGCCGCCACCAACGTGGCACCTGCCGATGGCAGCGACAAGCCCGCAGGCGCCGGTGGCGCCGAAGCAACCCCCGTTAAGCGCGTTCGCAAGGTTGACGCGCCCGCTACAGCAGCGGACGGAAAAGGAGAATAAAGAATGCTGCAACCCGCTCGCCGCAAATACCGCAAGGAGCAGAAGGGCCGCAACACCGGCATCGCGACACGAGGCAACTCCGTCGCATTCGGTGATTTCGGTCTCAAATGCACCGATCGCGGTCGCCTCACGGCTCGTCAGCTTGAAGCTGCTCGCCGTGCGATCTCCCGTCACGTCAAGCGTGGTGGCCGGATCTGGATCCGCGTGTTCCCGGACAAGCCTATTTCAACCAAACCCGCAGAAGTGCGTATGGGTAACGGTAAAGGCAACCCCGAGTACTACGTCGCTGAAATCCAGCCCGGCAAAATCGTGTTCGAGATCATCGGTGTACCCGAAGAACTCGCCCGCGAAGCTTTTCGCCTCGCCGCCGCCAAGCTGCCCCTGCGCACGACATTCGTCACGCGCATGATCGGCCAGTGAGTTCAGGAGACATTGATATGAAAACTGCTGAACTGCTGAAAAAAGACGTTGCTGGTATCCAGGAAGAAATCAAGTCCCTGCAAAGGGCCCATTTCGGACTGCGCATGCAAAAAGCTACGCAACAACTGGGCAATACCGGCACGCTGCGCACCACGCGCCGTGACATTGCTCGCGCTAAAACCATCCTTGCCCAAAAGCAAGCCGCCAAGTAAGGAGCACACATGACGGAAGCTAAAAAATCCCTCAAGCGCACCTTGGTTGGCAAGGTGGTCAGCGACAAGCGTGAGAAAACCGTGACCGTGCTGATTGAGCGCCGTGTGAAGCACGAGCTCTACGGCAAGATCGTCGGCAAGTCGAGCAAGTACCACGCGCACGACGAGAACAACGAGTACAAGACGGGCGATGTGGTCGAGATCACTGAGAGCCGTCCTTTGTCCAAGACCAAGAACTGGGTGGCAACCCGCCTGGTTACCAAGGCAG
Source organism: Burkholderiales bacterium (assembly GCA_038243365.1). Classification (GTDB taxonomy): domain Bacteria; phylum Pseudomonadota; class Gammaproteobacteria; order Burkholderiales; family Burkholderiaceae_C; genus Simplicispira. The sequence continues at coordinate 5,639 of JBBSRE010000139.1, forward strand.
CTTTGGTCTAACGACTAGTACGCCTTTCGCAGCGCCTCTGGGTGCAGCGTAGAAAGAGCCCACTTCGGTGGGCTTTTTTTTGCGTTGGACAAATTCGCCGCAACCAGAGACGGGTCGCCCCTCAGCTACTGTTTGGCGAATGCACCCATAGAGAAGCACTGAATCTGCTGAGGTGCCTTCAGTTCCAGAGGATGCGGAAGCCGGCGTTTTCGTGTCGTACTACGATTGGCCGCTTAGAATTTCTCGTTCCGCGCGCCCTAGTCTTACGGCCGAAGGCTTAAGGGTAAGCCTCCACCCTGTCGACAGCCTAGCCGCAGGATGTGCGCTCAGCGGACACCGTGTCGCAAGATCCCGCATGCGAACTGCTAGTCGATATCTGCCTTGAGGTAGTGAGCACCCGCGATCGGGTTGTGATAGTACGGCGGAATCTCTTCAAAGCCGAGCTCCCCGTAGAGCGCACGCGCGGACTCCATGTCATCCAGCGTATCGAGCAAAACGCTGGCATAACCTGCTCTACGCGCAGCGTCCAGCGTTGCTTCGGCAAGCTGGCGGCCCAAGCCGAAGCCGCGAAATGCTTTGCGCACATAAAGTCGCTTCATTTCCGCGGCATTGGGGTAGTCGGCTGTGTCCATGGGACGCAGGGCGCAGCAGCCCGCCACTAGGCCATCCACCAAAGCGATCAAAAGGGCACCTCGTGGTTCTACATACTCCCCGGGTAGGGTGGCCATCTCGTCATCGAAATTCTGGAACCGCAGGTCGAACGAAAGGCTGTCCGCATACTCCTGAAACAGAGCGTGGACGGTTTGCATTTCTTCCGGGCTTTCTGGTTCGCGGACGGTGACAGGCGGATTTGGCACAAGGAAGCTCAAAAAAATCGTTGGGCGAAACAGTTTAACGGGGCTGCGCCACAGTGTGTCGCCGTGGCCGTATTTAAGGACAGAGCTCGTGTTCAGGGAGAGAGCTGTACCAGCCAGGCGACCAGCCCAGCCGCTGCCGCCATCAGCACGACCGCCATCATTCTGCTGCGCAGGTCGTCACGAGACGCCGGCGTGGCTTCGTCGGTAACCACTTTGTCGCCCATGAGCATCGGTCGCACCAGCGCCTTGCGGCGTACCAGCGTGTAGAACGCGATGGCGCACAGATGGAGCACGACCAGCGTGATGACCGCAGGCTGCCCAATCTCGGTGTGGTACCACGTCGCGCGAGACACGGCGTCTGAGGAAACCCAGGCGCCTAGGGGGCCTGAAAAGGCAATTTCGTCATCCGCGAAGAGTCCGCTGCCGACCTGCGCCGCCAGAGCCGCGAGCAACGCGAACACTGAGAGGGCGCCCAAGGGACTGTGGCCCGCTGGGTCTGCCGTGCGGCCGCGCACGTAATCCCAAGTGTGTCTGGGCGAAAAGACGAAGCTGCGAAAGCGCGACCAATGTCCGCCTGCGAAACCCCACACCATTCGGAACACCAGCAACGCCAGCACCGCGTAGCCACAGCGCATGTGCCACACCATCGCATTCCCGCCGATTTTGGCAGTGATGATGAGGGTGACCACCAGGGCGGCGAGCGCCCAGTGAAGGAGTCGGGTGGGAAGATCCCAGATGCGAATGCGCAACATGACAACGGTACCTTCGGATGCTCGCCAGCCGCCCGCGCAACGCGCGCTGTCCGAAAGCAAGAGTGAAACACTCTGGAATTGTCACCGCTTCTGGGCAACGATGAGGTCCGGCGATACTTGCCCTCTCCCAACCGACGCCCCACGGCGAAAGATGCCTCTATGAAAACACTTGCTTGCCTGTTGCTGTCCGTTAGCGCGACAGCTTTC
>JBBSRE010000140.1:0-7428 GCA_038243365.1 Burkholderiales bacterium
GCATCGACCTGCACTTTCCCAAGTTCACCGATGGCCGCGCCTACAGCCAGGCACGCCTGCTGCGCCAGCGACGCGGCTTTACCGGCGAGCTGCGCGCCACGGGCGACGTGCTGATCGACCAGCTGGTGCACATGGCGCGCTGCGGTTTTGACGTGGCGGTGCTCAAGGAAGGCCTGGACCCGCAGGACGCAGAGCGCCAGTTCGCCCGTTTTGCGGATTTCTACCAGGGAGACGCTGTGCAGCCACAGCCGCGTTTCGCACGGCGGGCCGCATGAGCCCAGCGGCCAGCAACGTGTCCGGCGCGGCATCCAGCCTTGAGCTGCGAGGTGCGCCGTCCGCCACCGCATTGAACGCCCGCGCCAGTGTGGACTACATCTCGCATGTGCGCGAGGCGATCACCGCACTGCATCAAGCAGCCGCGCTGGGCGAAGTGACGCAGGCCTCCAGCCTGGGCGCGGAAGACGTGGTCATCACCCATCTGATCAATCAGCTGCAGCTGGACATTCCGGTGTTCGTCCTCGAAACCGGCGCACTGCACACGGAAACACTGGCACTGCTGGAGCGCACCCAGGCGCATTCGCGCGCACCGATAGCGGTGTTCCGTCCCAGGCACGAATCGGTCATCCAGTTCGTGCGCACCCACGGCCAGCGGGCCATGTACGACAGCGTCGACCTGCGAAAAGACTGCTGCGGCATCCGGAAGATGGAGCCGCTGGGCCGCGCGCTGTCAGGCAAGCGCGGCTGGATCACCGGCCTGCGGCGCGAGCAGTCGAACGCCCGCGCCGAAGTGCACCTGAGCGAGGCGCCCTCCTCCGTAGCGCCAGGTTCCGCTCCCGGCGCCGGCATCGCCAAATTCAACCCCTTGGCCAACTGGACCTGGGGCGATGTCTGGCACTACATCGCAGAACACAGCGTGGACTACAACCCGCTGCATGACCGGTTCTATCCCAGCATCGGCTGCGCGCCATGCACGCGCGCTGTGACGATGGGCGAAGACTTCCGCTCGGGTCGTTGGTGGTGGGAGGAAACGGACCTCAAGGAATGCGGCCTGCACGTGAAGCCTGCCGCTGAGACACAGGCCGCTATCGGCGCGCAGAACAACCCAGCCAACCAAGAGAAAACTTCCGCATGAACGCCCGCGCCGAACCTCAAATGTTGAACCAGCTCAGCAACCGCCATCTGGATGCGCTGGAAGAAGAAACCATCTTCATCCTGCGCGAAGTAGCCGCCGCCTTTGAGCGCCCTGCGCTCTTGTTCTCGGGCGGCAAGGATTCGCTGGTCATGCTCAAGTGCGCCGAGAAAGCCTTCGGCACGGGGCGAATCCCCTACCCGCTCTTGATGATCGACACCGGCCACAACTTCCCTGAGGTGATCGCATTCCGCGACTTGCGGGCCAAGGAGCTGGGTGCAGAGCTCATCGTGCGCAAGGTCGAAGATTCGATGGCACGCGGCACCGTGCGACTGGCGCACCCCGATGAGCCCCGCAACGTGCACCAGTCGGTCACGCTGCTAGAGGCGATTGAAGAATTCCGCTTCGACGCGCTGATGGGCGGCGCGCGGCGTGATGAAGAAAAAGCCCGCGCCAAAGAGCGCATCTTTTCGCACCGCGACAGCTTCGGCCAGTGGCAGCCCAAAGACCAGCGCCCCGAGCTGTGGACGCTGTTCAACACGCGCCTCGCACCCGGCGAGCATTTCCGCGTCTTCCCCATCAGCAACTGGACCGAACTGGACGTGTGGCAGTACATAGCACGCGAGCAGATCGCCCGGCCCTCGCTGTACTACTCGCACCGCAGGCAAGTGGTGGACCGCCGGGGCATGCTGGCGCCAGTGACCGATCTCACGCCGCCACGCGACGGCGAGCAAGTCCAAGAGCGCGACGTGCGCTTCCGCACGCTCGGCGACGTGACCTGCACCTGCCCGGTCGACAGCCTGGCCAGCACCGCAGCTGAGATCGTGATCGAAACACTGTCGGCTGATATGAGCGAGCGCGGTGCCACGCGCATGGACGACCAGACCAGCGAAGCCTCGATGGAAAAGCGCAAGAAGGACGGGTATTTCTGACACACCCCCATGACACGCGCACGTTGTGCGCGTGTCTCCCCCTCGCAGGGGGCGGCCCCAGAGGACCGGCGAAGCCGGATCCTCGGGGCCACTGGTAACCACTTTGCACAGGGCGTGTTTGATTCAAACGCTTCGCATTTCATGAACACTATTAATTCCATAGCTGCTAGCGCTTATCCATCAAGCGATAGCGGCCTAAAAGACTCAAAACTCGTGCGCGCCTCACACCCCCACACCGATCACGACGCCGCCCTGCGCTTCATCACTTGCGGCAGCGTGGACGATGGCAAGAGCACGCTGATTGGCCGCTTGCTTGTCGACACCAAGGCGGTATTGCAAGACCACCTCGCCGGCGTGCAGCGCCAGGGTGAAACTGATCTGGCACTGCTCACCGACGGCCTGTCAGCCGAACGAGAGCAAGGCATCACCATTGACGTCGCCTACCGCTACTTCGCCACGGAAGCGCGCAAATTCATCATTGGCGATGCGCCTGGGCACGAGCAGTACACGCGCAACATGGTCACCGCCGCCAGCAGCGCCGACGCGGCTGTGGTGCTGGTCGATGCCACCAAGCTCGACTGGAACAACCCGGTTCCCACACTGCTGCCGCAAACCCGCCGCCACAGCTTGCTGGTGCATCTGCTGCGCGTGCCATCACTGGTATTTGCAGTCAACAAGCTCGATGCAGTGGCCGACCCTGCGGTGGCGTTTGCCCACATCAGCGCAGCACTGGCTGCGTTTGCCAGGGAAGCCGGCATCACCGTGCGCGCCACGGTGCCGGTGTCCGCGCTCAACGGCTGGAATGTCGTGGACGGGCGCGCCGGCTGGTGCGATTACATCGGCCCCAGCTTGCTGCACATCCTGGAGCAGCTACCCAACACCGCGACTGACCACGGCCTGCCGCTCGCGTTCCCCGTGCAATGGGTCGAAAAGCCGATCGCTGGTGCCGCTGAAACCTCCCAAGGCCGCCGCGTGTTTTGGGGCCGCCTTGCCGCAGGACAAGCGCAGCCCGGCGCCGAAGTGCAAATCTTCCCCAGCGGACAGCGCGCCCGCATTGCCCAGGTGCTGGACCATGCTCGCCAAACCGCTGACGTTGCGGCCGGCCACAGCGCCGGCATCGTGCTGGACCGTGAGATCGATGTCTCACGCGGCGACTGGATTCTGGCCGTCACTCCTGAAGCCCAGGGCGACGATTTCGACGAGCCTGACACGACCGCGCCCTGGCCCGCGCAAACGCAGCTCAGCTGCACCGTCGCCTGGCTGGATGACCAACCGCTGGTCGCCGGCCGCGTGTACTGGGCCTTGCACGGACACCGCTGGGTCAAGGCGCGCGTGCAGCGCATCGTCCATGGGCTAGACATCCACACCCTTGCTGAGCAACCCGCCACCGAACTGGCGCCCAACGCCATCGGCCATGTGGAGCTACAGCTGCAATCCGCTCTGCCCACTGCCTCGTACGCGCGCTCACGCCAGCTGGGCGCGTTGATTCTGGTAGACACCGCGAGCAACCGCACCGCCGGCGCAGCGCTGCTACGCTAAGGGGCATGGATGACCAGAACCCCGAGTTGCCGCCAGTTTTCAGCATTGGCCATTCGACGCACAGCTTCGAAGACTTCGCTGCGCTGCTCGCGCAAGAAAAGGTCGAGCGCATCATCGATGTGCGCAAGCTCACCGGCTCGCGCCGCTTCCCGCAGTTCAACGCCGACGCATTGGCGCCGGCGCTTAATAGCGTGGGCATTGGCTACCAGCACATCGCGGCACTCGGCGGCCGACGTGGCCGCACCCTCGCCAAAGGCGAGCCTTCGCCCAACGGTTACTGGACCAACGACAGCTTCCGCCGTTACGCCGACTACGCGCTTACCGATGATTTCGCCGCCGGCATGGAAGAGCTGCAAAAGATCAGCCAGCACACCCGCTGCGCGCTCATGTGCGCCGAGGCCGTTTGGTGGCGCTGCCACCGCCGCATCATTGCCGACTACCTGATGCTCGAAGGTCGCGATGTGCGCCACATCCTCGGCAAGGCCCACCCGGCCCCGGCCAGCATGACGCCGGGCGCAGAGCCGACCGTCGTGCCAGGCCCGCCGCCACGCACTGGTTTGCTGTACCCGCCAGGTCCGGAAAAATAACGCGCAGCCGAAGCCGCAAGACCATCAGGGTCAGGCAGCACCACCTCGGTGCAAACCCTTAAAATGTCCTTCTTTCGCCCTAGAACAACGAGCCAGCCATGACCCACGTCGTCTCCGAAAACTGCATCAAGTGCAAATTTACCGATTGTGTGGATGTGTGTCCCGTGGACTGCTTCGTTGAAGGTCCGAACATGCTCGTCATCAACCCTGACGAATGCATTGACTGCGCGGTATGTGTGCCTGAATGCCCGGCCAACGCCATCTTTGCCGAGGAAGACCTGCCGCCCGAAGAGCTGGCCTTCATCAAGATCAACGCCGAGCTCACCAACGCCCCCGGCTGGAAGCCCATCACCAAACGCAAGGGCGCCCTGCCGGACGCCGACGAGTGGAACGGCAAGCCGGGCAAGCGGGAAGAAATCATTAAGTAACCCCCTACGTCGCGTCGCGCCTTCCCCCTCAGGGGGACGCCTCCAGTGGACTGGCGCATTTGGGTTCCCCCTGAGCCGCTTTGCGGCTTCCCCCTGTGGGGGACACCTCCAGTGGACTGGCAAAGCCAGATCCACGGTGGTACTGGTGAAGACGGGTTAGTCTCCACGTTTTGATGTTGCGGTAACCACAGAGGCCATGATGCAAAAGACCGACGCAATCGTCATTGGCGCAGGTCCCGTAGGCCTGTTCCAGGTTTTTCAGCTCGGTCTTCAAGGCCTTGCCTGCCATGTCATCGACGCCCTGCCCCACCCTGGCGGGCAGTGCGCCGAGCTGTACGGCGACAAGCCCATTTATGACATTCCCGGCATCAAGGTCTGCACCGGCCACGAGCTGATTGAGCGCCTGCTCGACCAGATTGCCCCCTTCGCTCCGCAGTGGCATCTGGGCCAGCAGGCCACGGTGCTGGAGCCGCAAGCTGACGGTGGATTTCTGGTGGAAACCACCCAAGGCACTGCGCTACATGCCCGCGCCGTTTTCATTGCCGCGGGTGTTGGCGCGTTCATGCCCCGCGCGCTGAAGCTCCCCGGCATTGAGACTTTTGAGGGCGCGCAAGTGCGCTATCGGCTGGAGGATGGAGAAAATCTCACGGGCCAGCACGTGGTCGTGCACGGCGGCGGCGAGCCCGCTGTAGCCACCGCCATCGCCTGCGCCATCGCGCCTGATCACCTTCGCCCCACCCGCACCACGCTGCACCACCGCCGCGACGTGTTTGATGCGCCTCCCGAGCTGCTGGAACAACTGCAGGCGCTGCGCGCCGCTGGCCGCATCGAAGTCGCCATTGGCGTTGCGACCGGCTTTACCCAACAAGATGGCCGTCTCACTGCGCTGGAGCTGGCCACACCCGAAGGTGAGCCACAGCAGCTGCCACTAGACTCGCTGCTGGTGCGCCTCGGCCTGGTCCCGCGCCTGGGCCCTATCGCCGACTGGGGCTTGGCCTTGGAGCGCAAACAATTGATAGCGGACCCCGCCACCTTCTCCACCAGCGTGCCCGGCATTTACGCCGTGGGTGACGGCATCACCTACCCCGGCAAACGCAAGCTCATCCTGAGTGGCTTCCACGAAGCCACGCTGGCGGCCTTTGGCGCGGGGGAATGGCTGGCTGGGGAGAAATTGCCGTTGGAATACACGACCAGCAGTGCGCGGTTGCAGGGGTATTTGGGAGTGGGGACGCACTAATCCCCTGCTGCAGCTGACTGGTTTCAACCCATAACGGACCGGCCGTTAAGGACTTGGTGCCGAGCTGGCCGAAGTAGCCGAGGTAGCCTAGGTAGCCTAGGTAGCCTAGGTAGCCGATGCTACGGTCACCTGATTGTTGCGCAGCGTGCCTGCAGCTGTGCTTGGCCTTGCGTTCCTTTCCGGCGGTCAGAGCGCCGAGCTGGCTGCCGCCCGGCTTAAATGCGATGAACCAACGTTTCAAGTCCCGCCAACCCTGAGCGTTGACGTTCTCGTTCTCCCGCGGCGGTCCTGCAGCCAGCGCTCTACATCTGGCGCGGCGAGCCAAGTAACGAGCAAGCGACGCAGCACATGCTCCGGCACCGGGCGGCCTGCAACCGCGTGCACGGTGCGGTGAATACACCGCGGATGGACGCTGCGGTTTGACCCGTTCGCAGGCACTGCGCCAGATACCCCGACGCGAAAGGCTGAACGCCTGTTTCTACATGGCAACTGGCGGCCACCTCAGTGTGTTGATTTTTCTGTGGCTTTGCTTGAGGCATCAAACCCCCCCTTTGCTTTCCACTCCTCCATACCGCCCTGGAGGATGCGGACGTTTTCCCAGCCGGCCACACGCAGAGCAAAGCCTGCCTGAGCCGAGAGCGAACCGGTGTTGCAATAGATGAGCACCGACTTGTTCTTGGGAATCTCATTTCGCTTGGCCAGAATCTGACGCCAGTCGATGTTGACCGCTCCAGGGATGTGGCCCTTGGCGAACTGACCGGCGTCGCGCGCATCAATCACCATCATCTTGGGCCATTCGTCCTTTGGGATCTGCTCAGCAAAGATGACGCCGCCGCCGTACTCCACAAACTCAAGATACGCTTCCATCTCGTCGACGACAATGGCCTTGTTGTCGGCGCGCGCGGCAGATGCCAGCAGCAAAGTGGTGGCGGCTGCAAGGGCCAGGTGGCGAATATTCACGCTGTCTCCAGAGTTATAAATTTACTTGTCAGCAAGCACGGGGATTTGCCCCAAGGCAAAGCCCATGTGGGTGTCGTTTGCGAATATGTACCTTTTTGCCCGGCCAGCTCAGCGAAGCTCCGCACGGGATTTCAGGTCAGCCAACAAGCTACGAATACGCTTGGCGTTAATGCCTCGGTCGATCTTGCCCAGTCGAGAGCGTGAACGCATGTCCACGCGCGAGCCACTGCCTTCCGGCTTGATGCGGATAGTCACTTCATCGGCGAAGCCGAACAGCCGGCTGGTGGCGACCGCTTCGATGCGCCCTTCGGTAGCGTCGCTGCCGACCACTGTCCAGCCGCGCTCCTGGACCAGCATTTGCGCTAGTTCAAATGTGTCGGCGGGCGCCATCGGCACGGTCAGCGGTCTCAAGTCCGGATAGCCCGCCCTCTGCTGCTTCGCCATGGCCGCGCCCGGGTAGACCATGGGGTTGGGCATGTCCCAGAACTCGGGCGCGTGCTCAGTGTCGGTACTGATGTCGTTAATGGGTGGGTAGATGCGTGCCGCAACCTCCCACTGAAGCGCGATGCCCAGCACCGGCAGCGCCATCAGCACGCCCAGCAGCCCTGTGACCACC
>JBBSRE010000141.1:0-7389 GCA_038243365.1 Burkholderiales bacterium
CGCAAAAACGAGGAAAATCCGACCTTTGCCTTGAACTTTCACTCCGACACCGATGCAGAAGATGTTGCAGAGGTGCAGGTTCTTTGTTCGCAAGCGTCGCCCGGTCACGCTTCACTCCGTCTCTCTTGAACTCACGCTGGTGGAAGTCAAACGATGTCATTACTAAGCTGGTTAACCCGCAAGCCTGCGTCTGCCGCTCGATCGGAACCTTCGGGTTCGAACAAACCCGAGGCGAACGTTCCCATGCATCCCCAAAGCCGGCCTGCCCGCACATCGCAAGAAACGGCAGTCCAGGAACAGGCGACCACGCGCAAAAACGAACGCATGGAGCGCCGCGAGTTGCTCTACACCGTGGTGCGCGATGCGATGGTGCGCGCCGGTGTGCTTTCGGCCAGCTATAAATTTAAGGTGTTGTCGCTTGATCAGCGCGGCAGTCAATTCCTGATCATGATGGACGTGGCGCGTGAATTCGGCGGCGACACCGGGCGCCTGAGTGAGATCGAAGCGCTGATCGCCCAAACGGCCAAGTCGCGCTACGACATCGCGGTAACGGCCGTTTACTGGCGCGTCAACGACCATGTGGCGGTAGGGATTCCGCTGCGCGGCTCTTCAGCGGCTGTGCCTGCGGCCGGGGCTCAGCCACGCTCCGCTGGCACGCCCGTGCCCGCTCCGGCTCGCGACGTGCCTTTGATGGGGCTGCGCCCTGCCTCGCCTGCAGCCGCAGGTGCGGTAGCGCCGCCTGCCATCCCGCCGGCCGTGCGCCCTTTGTCCACGGTGTTTGACCCGATCGAAGCAGACGAAGTGGCGGCCTTCCGAAAGGCGCTTGGCAACGCAGCGGCTGGCAGCCCTGCAGGCGCGCCGCGAGCGGTGCCACGGCCTGACGCCAAGCGAAAGCATACGGCCGACGATTTTGCTGATACCGAGATGACCGGCCAATCAGCCCCGGCGCCCGACCTCGGCGCGACGCAGTACGGGGACCTTTAAGCAGGCGACGTGTCGAGTCAATCCCCTGCGAAATCGACCAAGGTATACAGGCTGAGGCCCGACTCGCGCAGCCGCTGCGAGCCACCAAGCTCGGGCAGATCGACGATGGCTGCGCCCTCAATCACCTTGGCGCCCAGCTTTTCCAGCAGCTTCTTGCCGGCCATCATGGTGCCGCCAGTGGCAATCAGGTCGTCGATCAGCAGCACTCTGCTGCCGGCTCGCACCGCATCGGTGTGCAACTCCACGGTGGCACTGCCATATTCCAGCTCATAGGTCTCTTCCACGGTGGTGAAAGGCAACTTGCCCTTCTTGCGGATCGGCACGAACCCCACGCCCAGTTGGTAGGCCACCACCGAGCCCAAAATGAAGCCTCGTGCATCCAGGCCCGCTACTACGTCTGGCCGCATTTCCGCATCCATGTAGCGATGGACAAAGGCGTCGATAAGCACGCGAAACACCTTGGGGTCCTGTAGCAGTGGGGTGATGTCGCGGAACTGTACGCCGGGCGCGGGCCAGTCGGGCACGGTACGAATGTGAGCGCGCAAATACTCGGAGAAACTGGGTATGGGCATGGCAAGGGTTCTAGTGAACGGGCGAGAAGGCATGCATCCAACTGCGGGCGCAGCGCCACCGCACACGCGGCGCTTGCGCAGGCAGTTGGAGTAAAGGAAGCACGGTCGGACACACGAAGTGGGAACTCGGAAGACGTCGGGGCGGAGGGCGAGGGTAACGCGATTGAACAGAGCCGCTCAGACGCTCAGCCCTGCAAGAGCCTCTCATGGGCAAGGGCCAGCGCATGCGGCACGCCGGAAAGAACCAGCGTATCGCCCACGGCCAGCGCGGTGTCACCGTCCACGGCCAGCGGATGACCTGAGGCATTGCGCAGATTGACCACGCTGATCCCGATTCCTGGCAGATTGAGCTCACCTAGGGATTTTCCGAGCACCGCGGCACCCGAGGGCAGCGTGATGGTTTCAAGGCGCCCCTGCTCGCGCTCAGCTACGGTGTCGTCATCGGCGCCGTGGAAATAGCCGCGAAGCATTTGGTAGCGTGCCTCGCGTTGGTCCTGTACGGTGCGGATGACTCTTCGCATAGGAACTCCCAGCAGCGCCAGTGCGTGGCTCGCCAGCATCAAAGAGCCTTCGATGGCTTCGGGAACGACTTCCGTGGCGCCCGCTTCGCGCAGCTTTTCCAGGTTCAGGTCGTCCTGGGTGCGCACCACCACCGGCACGTGCGGCGCGTGCGATCGTGTGTTGACCAGCACCTTGAGCGCAGCGGGCAGTTCCAGGTAAGTGATGACCACCGCGCTCGCGCGCACCAGGCCTGCGGCCATCAACGCTTGCAGGCGTGTGGCGTCGCCATAAACCACCTTGTCGCCGGCCGCCGCCGCTTGGCGGACGCGATCAGGGTCCAGGTCGATGGCCATGTAGGGGATGGATTCGCGTTCCAGCATCCGCGCCAGGTTCTGGCCGCAGCGCCCGTAGCCGCAAATGATCACGTGCCCGCTGGTGTCGATGGTCTGGCGCGCAATTGTCGTCATCTGGAGCGACTGCAGCAGCCAGTCGCTTGCCACCAGCCGCATCACAATGCGGTTGCTGTAATTGATCAGAAACGGTGTCGCCAGCATGGACAGCACCATGGCCGCCAGAATCGGATTCATCAGCGCCGGGCGCACCAGACCGTTTTCCAAGGTGAGCGAGAGCAGCACGAATCCGAATTCACCCGCCTGCGCCAAGTACAGCCCGCTGCGCAGCGCCACGCCAGTCGTAGAGCCGGTCAATCGGGCCAGCAGCGAAATCACCACCAGTTTTACCAGCAGAGGCACCACTAGAAGCCCCAGCACCAACCACCATTGCTCGAGCAAGATGTGCCAGTCCAACAGCATGCCGATGGTGATGAAGAACAGCCCCAGCAAGACGTCGTGAAACGGCCGAATATCGGTTTCCACCTGGTGGCGGTAAGGCGTCTCCGACACCAGCACGCCGGCAATGAAGGCGCCCAGTGCCAGACTTAACCCCGCTAGGTCAGTCAGCCAGGCCAAGCCAAGGGTGATCAACAGCAGGTTCAGCATGAACAGCTCGTCGCTCTTGCGGCGTGCCACCAGCGTCAACCACCAACGCATCACGGCCTGACCGCCGGTCAGCAGCACAGTGACCAGCAGCACTGCCTTGAGCAAAGCGAACGCGAGCGAAGGCAGAAGCGTTTCGGGCGATGCACCGAGCGCGGGCACCAGAACCAGCAGCGGCACTACTGCCAAGTCCTGAAACAGCAGCACACCCATCACATTGCGGCCATGTGCGCTTTCAAGCTCAGCGCGCTCGACCATCAGCTTCACCACGATGGCGGTACTGCTCATCGCCAGCACGCCGGCCAGCGCAAGCGCTGTCTTCCAGCCTACGTCCCACACGCCGCCCAGCGTGCGTGCCAACAGCAAGGTGCCGCCAAATCCCAATGCCATGGTGATCACCACTTGCATCAGGCCGAGCCCGAAAACCTGGTTGCGCATGGCTCGCAGCTTGGGCAGACTGAACTCAAGCCCGATGGCAAACATCAGGAAGACAACGCCGAATTCGCCCAGGTGGCGCACGCTCTCGGAATTGCGCGCGAACGCCAGCGCGTTCGGGCCGATCAGCACCCCTGCCACCAAGTAGCCCAGCATAGGGGGCAACCGCAGACTCCGGCATGCCACTACCCCGAGCACGGCGGCCAGCAGGTAGAGCAGCGTCAGTGCGAGGTTAGACATGCCCCGATGCTAGCGGAGCGCGCCCGAAAGTGCGTCGATAGAATCGGCGCATGCAAGTTGCCCCCGCTTCCGAGCGCCCTTTTGACCCGCAGCAAGCCCTGCGGCTCGGCCGCGAAACTTTCGAAATCGAAGCAGCTGCGCTTTCCCGCCTGGGCCAGTCGCTCACACCCGCGTTTGCCGATGCGGTGCAGGCGATGCTCTCGATCTCTGGGCGCATCGTGGTTATGGGTATGGGCAAAAGCGGTCATGTGGGCCGCAAGATCGCTGCCACGCTCGCTTCTACGGGAAGCCCTGCGATGTTCGTGCACCCTGCGGAGGCCAGCCACGGTGACCTGGGGATGGTCACCGCGGCCGATCTGGTGCTGGCTATCTCCAACAGTGGCGAGAGTTTCGAGCTCACCGCCATCCTGCCGGTGCTGCGCCGGATGGGCACCCCTTTGGTCGCCATCACTGCCAAGCCTTCGTCTACGCTCGCCCGGCACGCTGACACGGTGCTCGATTGCTCAGTTGAGCGGGAAGCCTGTCCGCTCAACCTCGCACCTACCACCAGCACCACCGCCCAACTGGCGCTGGGCGATGCGCTAGCCGTTGCCTTGCTCGATGCACGGGGCTTTTGTGCGGAGGATTTCGCCCGCTCGCACCCCGGCGGCGCGCTGGGCCGCAAACTGCTGACCCATGTGAGCGACGTGATGCGCACCGGTGACGAACTGCCCACCGTAGGCCCGGACGCCGGTTTCAGCGAGCTCATGCGCGAGATGAGCGCCAAGGGCCTGGGCGCTTCAGCCGTGGTGGATGGCGCAGGCCGCATTCTGGGCATCTTTACCGACGGCGACCTGCGCCGCCGCATCGAAGGAGGCACGGACCTGCGGTCCGCTTGTGCGTCCGAGTTGATGCATGCGACACCGCGCACGATCCGGGGCGATGCCCTGGCGGTTGACGCCGCCGCGCTGATGGAGGCCCACGGAATCACCAGCGTGCTGGTGACAGCCGTTGACGGTGCCTTGGAAGGCTTGGTGCATGTGCGTGACCTGATGCGTGCCAAGGTCATCTGAGATGCGCCCATTGGAAGAGTCTGAGCGAATGCATCGTGACCGGGCTGCGCAACCGCCTGCGTTGCAGCCAGCACCGGAGCTGCTGCTGGCTGCACAGGATATCCGTGTCATTTTCTTTGATGTCGATGGCGTTCTTACCGACGGCGGCATCTACTTCAGCGAAGCCGGTGAGACTCTCAAGCGCTTCAGCACGCTAGACGGGCATGGCCTCAAATTGCTGCAGCGTGCGAGCATTGAGCCCGTCGTTATCACCGGTCGCGATTCAGCGCCACTTCGGCTGCGGTTGTCTGCGTTGGGCGTGCGCCACGCCGTCTATGGAACTGAAGACAAGCTGCCCGCTGCCGAGAGCATTCTGCGAAGTCTTGGACTAACCTGGGACGACGCTGCCGCCATGGGCGACGACTGGCCGGATCTTCCCGTCATGCAGCGCGCCCGATTTGCCTGCGCGCCGCCTGGCGCCCATGTTGAAGTGCGTGCGATAGCCCGGTACATCACACAAGCGCCTGCCGGCGCGGGCGCCGCGCGCGAGCTGTGTGACCTGTTGCTGGTTGCCGGCGGCCATTACGCGCGGCTGCTGGACCCTTATCGCGCATGAATCTTCGGCCGCAACATCTGTGGGATCGGGCGTCTGTCTACCTGCCGGTTCTCCTTATGGGGCTGCTGGCGCTGGGAAGCTGGTGGCTGGTGCGCAGTGCACCGTCGGCGGCCACCTCCGCGCCCAAGGCGTCGCGGGGGCACGAGCCCGACTACTTCATGCAGGGGTTTACGGTCAAGAACTTCGGTGCCAGTGGGGACCTGCTGAGCGAGGTGAGCGGGGACGTCGGTCGCCACTTCCCTGACACCGACACACTGGAAATCGAAGGCATGCGACTGCACAGTGTGGACGCCGCAGGACGCCAGACTCGGGCCTCTGCCAAGCGTGCGCTTAGCAATGCGGACGGGACGGAAGTGCAACTCTTCGGCGACGCGCGCGTGGTGCGCGAGCCCTTGGCTGCCACCTCGGGAGCTTCTGGAGCTCCCGCCCAGCCTCGCCTGACGTTTGCGGGGGAGTTCTTGCACGTCTGGCCGCAAGAGGAACGCGTGGAGTCCACTCAGCCGGTCACGCTGACGCGTGGAAAAGATACATTCGAAGCGGACGGGTTGCAGTACGACAACGCGCGTCAGGTGCTCGAACTTAAAGGCAATGTCCGTGGCTCGCTGATGCCGAGAAATCAAGCAAAGTAGGCTTCTAGCGCTCGTCAGTAGCGCGTAGCAAGCTACTGAATAGATAGCAATTGGTTTTTTACAAAAACAAAAAAAATGCCTCCGCAGAGGCTGTTGTCGCTTTGAGCAAGGCTCCTCAGTAACCGTTGCTGCCGTAATCGCCGCCGCCGCCGCGATTGCCGCCGCCGTTGTTGCGCGGGCCGGACCCATAAGGGCTGCGGACGCCACCTTCGTTCCGGGCGCCGCCACCTTCACTGCGTCCGCCGTAACTGTTGCCACCGCCTTCACGACCACCGCCGTAGCCGCCGCCTTCGCTGCGCCCGCCGCCACCGTAGCCGCCACCGCCACCATAGCCGCCCGAACGGGGTGGGCGAGGCTCCATCGGACGGGCCTCGTTCACCACGATGGCACGGCCGCCGAGCGACTGGCCGTTCATGCCGTGGACGGCAGTCTGCGCTTCCACTTCGCTGCCCATCTCGACAAAACCAAAGCCTTTGGAGCGACCAGTGTCGCGGTCCATCATCACTTTGGCGCTGCTCACTGCGCCGAATTCGGCAAAAGCCTGCTGCAGATCTTCGTCACGCACGCCGTAGGGCAGGTTGCCCACGTAAAGTTTGTTGCCCATGCTCTGGACTCTCCTCAATGACTCAAAAAAGTAGACCGATAAAAGGCGATGGAGTCTTGACGCCGCAGTTAGATCATCTCAACGACGCTTCACTATGCGAAAACAACAGCTCACCGCACGCTGCGCGGCACCGGCGAAACGCGGCCGAGCTGTCAACTGCGCGTCATCTTGACCGTTCGCACGGCGCCCGCAAATCATTATGAAACTCGGATTTCGTGGAAATGCAAGCGTTTTTCTTGGGGCTGGGCGCCAACAGGCAACAAAAAAGGAACCCAAGGGTTCCTTTTTTAGCTGTGTGTCCAAAGGCTTGGACACTCAATGGGGGCAGATCAGTAGCCGCCGCGACCGCCGCCGCCGCCACCGCCGTAACCACCGCCGCCGCCGCCACCACTGCGGCCACCGCCACCACCGTAGCCGCCACCGCCGCCACCAGCGCCGCCGCCGTAGCCGCCGCCACCAGCGCCGCCGCCGTAACCGCCGCCGCCGCTACGCGGAGGACGTGGCTCCATTGGACGGGCTTCGTTGACCACGAGGTCACGGCCGCCGAAGTTTTGACCATGCACACCGGCAATAGCAGCTTGTGCTTCGGCATCGCTGCCCATTTCGACAAAGCCGAAACCTTTGGAGCGGCCGGTATCGCGCTCCATCATGACCTTGGCGCTAGACACAGCACCATGCTGGCTGAAAGTCTGCTCGAGGTCTTCGTCGCGGAAAGAGTAGGGCAGGTTGCCCACGTAAAGTTTGTTGCCCATGAAGGACTCCTGAAAAAACCAAAAAACGCG
>JBBSRE010000142.1:0-7320 GCA_038243365.1 Burkholderiales bacterium
CGGGCGCCAGTTCGCGCAGCATGCCCAGGTAATCACTGGTCTTGAAGCGCGACATGGTTACCAGCAGACGGCAACCCACCTTGTTGAGCGCGTACTCCACCTCCGCCGTGCGGTAGGCCGGGTTGATGTTGACCAGCACCAGCCCCACCTCGGCCGTGGCCAGCTGCATCAGCACCCACTCCGCATTGTTGTGCGACCAGATGCCGACGCGGTCGCCCAGCACCAAACCCTGGCGCAGCAGCGCGCTGGCGAGTTGGCGTGCCTCCGCCTGCAGCTCGGCGTAGGTGTAGCGCCGGCCTTGGTGGCAGCTGACCAGCGCCTCGTGGTCTGGCTGGCGCTGCACCATGCTGTCGAAGAACGCGCCGATGGTCTGCTCGATCAACGGCGGCTCGGTAGCGCCACGGGCTTCGCTGACCCGGCCATCAGCGCTGGGGGCAAGTTCTTGTTCGGTCATTCGGAATGTCTCCTGAGCAGGCCGTACGGTGCGGCT
Organism: Burkholderiales bacterium; assembly: GCA_038243365.1. Lineage (GTDB taxonomy): Bacteria > Pseudomonadota > Gammaproteobacteria > Burkholderiales > Burkholderiaceae_C > Simplicispira. Next base: position 491 of record JBBSRE010000142.1, read on the forward strand.
CTGCAGTTGAACTTACAGGATAGAAGCACAGGCGCAAAGCCGCTTGCCACAATGGTTGCAAATCGTGCCACCGGCAAGGCACACTCCGTGCGGTGAATCCGGCGGAACCCATTCTTTCCCAAACTCAGCCATCGGCTGCGCACGCCCGCGCGGACCGGCCCTCGGACGAAGCCTCGTCAATCCGCGCTGAAACCCCCATCGCGTTCGTCCGGGCCATCGCCCACGCCTACGCGCTGCGCGGCATTGATCCCAGCGCCGCATTGCGATCTGCACAGATTGCACCAGGGCTGCTGGCTCAACCTGACGCCCGCATCACCGCGCTGCAGATGGAGCGCGTCTCAGACACTGCCATGCGCGAGCTTGACGACGAGGCGCTCGGCTGGTTCAGCACGCGCCTGCCGTGGGGCAGCTACGGCATGCTGGCGCGCGCTTCCATCACCGCGCCCCATTTGGGACTTGCCATGGAGCGTTGGTGCCGCCACCACGGCTTGCTGACACAAGACGTGCGACTGGAGCTGACACGCGATGCCGACGTGGCGCATCTCACGCTGCGCGAAGCGCAAGGCCCGGGCCCGCTGCGCGAGTTCTGCCATGTCTCGCTGCTGCGCAACGCGCTCGGCGTGGCGAGTTGGTTGGTGGATTCGCGCATTCCGCTACTCGGAGCCGACTTCGCCTACGACGCCCCGCCTCACGCCAGCGCCTACGCGGTGCTGTTCGGCGGGCCGGTGCGTTTCGGCATGCCGCACACCTCGATCAACTTCGACGCGCGCTACCTGGACCTTCCCTTGCGGCGGGACGAAGCTGCGCTGCAGGCCATGCTGCGCCATGCCTTGCCCTTGCAAGTGCTGCACTACCGAAGGGACCGCCTGCTGGTCGCCCGCGTGCGCCAGATGCTGCTGGCCGCGCCGCTGGCGGCGCACAACGCGGCAGACCTGGCCGCACAGCTAAACCTGTCGCCCCGCACCTTGCACCGGCAGCTCAAGGAAGAAGGTGCTTCGCTGCAGGCACTCAAGGACGCGGTGCGCCGCGACATCGCCACCGACCTGCTGCAGCGCAGCCGCCGGCCGATCAAACAGGTAGCACTGGCGGCAGGTTTTCAGAACGAGAAAAGCTTTATTCGGGCGTTCAAGGGTTGGACAGGGATGACGCCCGGGGAGTGGCGTGGGGACGCCAGCGCGAGCGACTCTTTGGGTTAACTCTTGGAGTTCAGCGTGCGCGGGGCGCTCGACGCCACGCTGCAGAGGCCGCCCGTCTTTCAAGCTTTCAGCGCGAGCTGCTCACAAGCGTGCCACGCCGCCACCCACTCCTCGTTGGTGCGCTCCACCAGCACCGGAACGCGGCTGGCCTTGCCAGAGATGACGTCCGCGTTCTGAGCATTGGCATCCCCATCCACCGCGATGCCCAGGTAAGCCAGCCCGGCACACACCCGCTCGCGAATGACGACGTTGTGTTCCCCAATGCCGGCGGTGAAGACCAACATGTCGAGCCCGCCGAGTACGGCCACCAGCGCGCCGATCTCGCGCACGATGCGGCGCACGTACAGTGCCAGCGCCGCCTGCACTCGCGGGTTGCCCGCCTCCTGCGGCAGCAGCACGCGCGGGTCGGACGACACGCCCGAGATGCCCAGCAGGCCCGACTCGTGGTACAGCAAATGGCCCACCTGCTCCAGCGTGCGATGCTCGATTTCCATCAGGTACAGCACCGCGCCAGGGTCGAGCGCGCCGCAGCGCGTGCCCATCATCAAGCCGTCCAGCGCGGAGAAGCCCATGGTGGTTCCCACGCTCTTGAGCCCTTGCATGGCGCACAGGCTGGCGCCGCTGCCCAGGTGGGCCACGATGGTGCGGCCGCGCGCCGCATCGCCATAGCGCTCGGGCAGCACCACCGACATGAACTCGTACGACAGGCCGTGAAAGCCATAGCGGCGCAGGCTGCGCTCCCACGCGTCCCACGACAGCGGCAGCATCTTCTCCACATCGGGCAGGGTGTGGTGAAACGCGGTGTCAAAGCAGGCCACCTGAGGCAGATCGGGCGCCGTTTCCAGCAGCGCAGCGATGGCTTCCAGCGCAAAGGGTTGGTGCAGCGGCGCCAACGGAATCAGCTTGCGCAGATCGGCCAAAACAGCCGCATTCACCCGCACCGGGTCGAAATATTCGGCGCCGCCGTGCACCACGCGATGGGCCACGGCGACAAGGTGGTGGCCGCCCTGCTCCAGGCGCGCCAGCACGCGGGTGCGGATGTGTTCCAGCGCCGCGCGGTAGGGGTGCTCAGCATCCAGCGCTAATGGCGCGGGAGCCACATCGGTCTCGCCAAAGGTGGGCGATGCGCCAGTGATGCCATCCACTTTGCCGTTCCACAACGGCTTGCGCGGCAAGGGCTGCACACCCGCATCAAACAGCGCGAACTTGATGCTCGACGAACCGCAGTTCAACACCAGAATCAGGTCGCTCATATCGGTACCTTCTTGTAGTGATCGGCTAGCAAAACGGCCACTGCGCAAGAGGCGATGCGCGTATCGAGCGCATCGGCGCGGCTGGTGAGCACGATGGGAACGCGCGCGCCGAGCACGATGCCGGCGCTGGCGGCGTCGCCCAGGTATTCAAGCTGCTTGGCCAGCATGTTGCCGCTCTCCAGATCGGGCACCACCAGGATGTCGGCGCGGCCGGCTACTTCAGACACGATGCCCTTGGTGCGGGCAGCGGCGATGGACACCGCATTGTCAAACGCCAGCGGGCCATCGAGCAGGCCGCCGATGATCTGGCCGCGGTCTGCCATCTTGCACAGCGCGGCGGCGTCCAGCGTAGCGGGCATAGCGGCGTTCACGGTTTCCACGGCCGCCAGAATCGCCACCCGCGGTTCTGCCACGCCAATGGCGTGCGCGAGGTCGATGGCGTTGCGCACGATGTCGGCCTTGTCCGCCAGGTTGGGCGCAATGTTGATGGCCGCGTCGGTGATGATGAAGGGGCGCGGATACGCCGGCGTTTGCATTAAAAAGCAGTGGCTCACGCGCCGCTTGGTGCGCAGGCCACCCTGGCTGGCCACCACAGCGGCCATCAGCTCATCGGTGTGCAGGCTGCCTTTCATGATGGCGTGCACCTTGCCCTGGTGCACCAGCTCCACGGCGCGCTCGGCGGCGGCGTGGCTGTGCGGCACGTCTTCCATCTCAATGCCCGTCAGGTCAAAGCCGTGCTCCTGCGCCACGGCCATCAGGCGCGCAGTGGGCGCCACCAGCACCGGTTCAATCAGGCCGGCTGCGCGCGCATCCAGCGCACCGCCCAGGCTGAGTGGGTCGCAGGGGTGCACCACCGCCATGCGCAGTGCAGCCATAGGCTTCACATGGTCCAACAAGCGCTGCAGGCCGTCGTTGCCGGCGCTGATGTGCACTTCCGGCAAGGTGGTGCGCGCGCGCTCAATGCGCTCGGTGGGGGCAATCACGTCGGCCTCGCCGGTAAGCACGGTGGTGCCGTCCTGGCGCACACAGGCGCAGGCCAGCGTGAGGCGTTTGGACGCCACATCGCGCGCGGTCACGGTGACGCTGATGCGTAGCCGATCACCCACGCGCACCGGCGCCACGAAGCGCAGCGTCTGGCCCAGGTAGACCGTGCCAGGGCCTGGCAAGCGCGTGCCAATGACGGCAGAGATCAGCGCGCCGCCCAGCATGCCGTGCGCGATCACGCCTTCGGCGAAGGGTGCATTGCTGGCAGCATTGCCAGGCGCAGGGGCCTTGGCGCCGGCCCCTGCCTGCGGGCCGGCATCGCCCGCCAGCACGGCATACAGCTCGATGTCCTGCGTGCTGAGCACGCGCTCGATGCTGGCGCTGTCGCCCACGGCGATCTCGTCAAAGGTGCGGTTGCGCACGGTGGTCAGGTCGCTGGCAGCGGTGTCCGAGCTGCCCTGGAACAACGGGGAGGGCGCGAACGATGCGGCAGATTCGGACGGTGCGGAAGTGGCCATGAAACTCCTTGGTCAATTGAGCAGAAATCGACTGTCAGTGTGACGTACCTGTGCTGCCGCGCCTGTAGGCGAGATGAGCGTGCGTCATTGGACTGGATGCACCACGGACGGCGTTGGCGCGGCGCTGTGCGCGCAGCGCGGGATGATCCGCTACCGGCGCAGCAGATCGGTCTCGGGCACAGGCACAGGCACAGGCACAGGCACAGGCACGCCCAGCGACGCCATCAACGCTCGAAACTCGGCCGAGTGGTGCAGCACGCTTGCGCTCGCTTCGATCCTCGGAGTCGTCACTCAGGCTGTTGGTGGAGGGTCGATGTGCATGGTGGTGGCGTGACGCCGCGCATAGGCGTCAGGCGACAAGCAGCGCCGGCAAATCGCCCATGCGGGTGAAGAGCTGAACGGCCCCGGCCGCGCGCAATGCGACGGCGCCTCTGTGGCTCGGTCCCCCCGGCGCATAGCCCCACACCGTAGCGCCTGCAGCCACACCGGCAGTAACACCGGTGACCGTGTCTTCAATCACCAGGCAGCGCCCCGGCGGCACGCCCAGCGCTGCCGCAGCCGCCAAATACACATCAGGCGCGGGCTTGGTGGCAGGCATTTCGTGGCCGCTGAAGACGTGCTCGCCAAACCATTCAGCCATGCCGACGTGGCGCAGTTGCATCTCGACCTTGAAGCGGTCCGCGCCAGACGCGCAGGCGATGCGCCCGCCAAGCATTGCGTGCACACGGCGCACCGCCTCAACCGCGCCCTCAATAGGCTGCAAATGGCGCTCGATCTCCACATTGCGGCGCGCGTAGAACTCGTCCATCCACGCATCGGTCAAGGGCTGGCCGGTGTGGGCTTCGATGCGCGCGGCCTCGCTGCGCACCGTTTTGCCGACGAAGGTGTCCATGCACTGCGCTGGCGTAATCGCCCAGCCGGCTTCGTTCAGCATGGCGCAGAGCACGCCATTGGTCAGGGGCTCGCTGTCAACGAGCACGCCGTCGCAGTCGAACAGGATTGCTTCAAATTTCATAGCTGTTTACGCAGGTCCAATAAGCGCCAAAAGCCCATTTGCTTCAAGCTTTTTTTTGCCGTGTCAGCGCGCCGGATCGACTTCGCCATCCACATAGAACCACCGGCCATCCTCGTGAACAAAGCGGCTGCGCTCGTGCAGCCGGTGCGCACGCCCACCCGCATCGCGCTGGCGCGCCACAAACTCCACCTCGGCATGCGTGCCATCGCGTTGGTGACGGGAGCGCACCTCCCGCCCTCTGAAGCGCGTGCCGCCATCGAGCTCCAGCGTCGCCGGACGTTGCGAAGGATGCCAAGTGGCGAGCAAATAGTCGGCCCGCCCCTCTGCAAACGCGGTGTAGCGCGAGCGCATGAGCGACTCGGCATCGGGCGCAGGCGACTCGGCAAAGTGATCCAGGTAGCGGCCGCAGCAGACGGTATAGGCGAGAGAACGAGAACGGAGATCGGTTCGGCCGCAAGGGCACTGGGTCAGGGACATCGGCTTATTTTCGCCGACCACGCACTGCCGATGCCACCTCCATGCAAGCCGGAGCTGCCGTGGTGCAAAAATACGAGATACGGTTTCGCCTCCAAAATTGAATGACCAACTCGCAGACGACTTGCAGGCCCTTAGTTCCATTTCAGCCAGTTGGGCTCAGAGGCCGACGAAAACACGCCCTTGAGGCCTGTGCCACTTTTTTGTGCGCGCTGAGCGCGCTCACACTCGCTCTGGCATCGCCGGCGTCACAGGCCCAGCAAGCTGCGCAGCCGGCCAAGCTCCACAAGAGCTATTACGAGCGGGTAGAAAAATTGCGCGACCAGGTGGACGACGGCGAGCTTGCCGAAGTCGCGGGCACCACGGTCTCTCCCGCTAGGCCCCAGACCGTCCCCGTGGAAACGCTAAACGCCACGCTCTCCTGGTGGCAGTACGAAGATGACACCACCTTCATCCATATTGAGAACAGCACCGGCCAGCCGATTGCAGGCTTGAGGCTGGCTTTCTGGATCGACCGCTGCGCCGAGAAAAAGCTGCCGCCTCACATCGTTTACGTGGTGTTGAATAGACCCGTCCCAAAAAACGAGCAAGCAGTGGTGAATATCCCGCCGAGCAAGTCCTTTCATACGAAGAACGAGGTCAGTTGCCTGCAAGTTCAGGGGACGTGGAGCAACTGATGGGCGGGTTGATTTCGGCGACCACGCTGATCGTGCGCCACGTCGCTTGGCGCAGCTGACCTATCGCTTTCGTCGGCTTGAGTGACTCATCGATGGCCGCGCGCGAGTGTTGGTGCAGGACGGCGAAATCGCCGCATTGCTGATGCAGCGCGAGCGCATTTCGGTTCTCGACCTGTCCGCCGCCTTGCGGGCGGGCGGCTGTCTGCATGCGCACGTGGTGGAGCGGGGGACTGCGGAAGTCAACGGCACTATCACTGTGGTGCTCAAGAAACGCTAGAAGTACAAGCCAAATTGGCCTCTAACGCCTATTGGGTAAGCGCGAGCAGCTCTCAAAAAAGAAGCACCGCAAGATGCATTAGGCCAGCGCGCGCTGGATGATGATTTTCTGCACGTCGCTGGTACCTTCGTAGATCTGGCACACCCGCACGTCGCGGTAGATGCGCTCCACCGGGAAATCATTCAGCACGCCATAGCCGCCCAAGGTTTGAATGGCGGCGCTGCACACCTGCTCTGCCATCTCGCTGGCAAACAGCTTGGCCATGGCGGCTTCTTTGAGGCACGGCCGGCCGGCGTCGCGCAGGCTGGCGGCGTGCCAGATGAGCTGGCGCGCGGCTTCGAGCTGCGTGGCGCACTCGGCCAGGCGAAAGCCCACGGCCTGGTGGTTGAAGATGGCGGTGCCAAAGCTCTCACGCTCCTTCGAATATTTCAAAGCC
>JBBSRE010000143.1:0-7288 GCA_038243365.1 Burkholderiales bacterium
CTCCACTGGAGAAGTGCTGGCTCTCGTCAACTACCCCAGCTTCACGCCCGACAAGCGCAGCAACCTGACCGGCGAGCAGCTGCGCAACCGTGCGCTGACCGACACCTTCGAACCCGGCTCGACCATGAAGCCCTTCACCATCGGCTTGGCGCTTGAGACCGGCCGGATCAAACCCACCACGCTCATCGACACCACGCCCGGGCGCCTCACCATCACCGGCTCCACCATTTCAGACACGCACAATTACGGCGTGCTCACGGTGCAGGGCGTGATCCAGAAATCGAGCAACGTCGGCACCACCAAAATCGCCATGCAGATACCGGCACGCGAGATGTGGGAAACCTTCTCCGCCGCCGGCTTCGGACAAAAACCCCACATCGGATTCCCGGGCGTGGTCAGCGGCAAGCTGCGACCCTACAAGTCATGGCGGCCGATCGAGCAGGCCACCATGTCGTACGGCTACGGCCTCTCGGCCAGCCTGTTCCAGATGACGCGCTCGTACACCGTGTTTGCACACGACGGCCAGATCATTCCTGCCACGCTGCTCAGGAGTGAAACCCCTGCGGTGGGTGTGCCCGTGTTTTCGGCGCGCACGGCCGCCGAGATTCGCAAGATGCTGCAAATGGCGGCGGCACCGGGCGGCACCGGGCAGAAAGCCCAGACCCTGGGTTATTCGGTGGGCGGCAAGTCGGGTACGGCACGCAAGCAGGTGGGAAAGGGTTACTCCACCACCAAATACCGTGCCTGGTTCACCGGCATGGCGCCGATCGACAACCCGCGCATCATCGTCGGCGTCATGGTCGACGAACCCAGCAATGGCGTGATTTATGGCGGCGCTGTTGCAGCACCAGTGTTCAGCGAAGTGGTGCAACAGACTCTGCGCCTGATGGGCGTGCAGCCTGACATGGCTGTCAAGCCCCAGATCGTGGCGGAGTCAGTGGAGGAACCGGTGTGATGCGCGAACTTCACGACACCACCGAAGCCATCAGTTGGCTGCGCGGTCGCATGGCAGGCGGCGGCACGCTGCGCACCGACAGCCGTCTGGTCACACCAGGCGACGCTTTCATCGCTTGGCCGGGCGCTGCTGAGGACGGCCGCAGCTATCTGGACGATGCACGCTCGCGCGGCGCCTGTGCCTTGCTCGTTGAGGCTGAAGGCGCTGATGCCTTTGCTCTGGACCGCGCTGATCTTGCAGATGTCGCCAGCATGACTACCCTGAAGCAGGCAACCGGGGACATCGCCGCCGCGTGGTTTGGCCATCCCTCGCGCGCATTGCCTGTGGTTGCCTTCACCGGCACCAACGGCAAAACCAGCAGTGCCTGGTGGTTGGCCGATGCGCTATCGAAATGCGAGCTGCTCGCGCTTTCTCCATGCGCCTTGGTTGGCACTTTGGGCATGGGATTCCTGCCAACTCTTGTAGACACGGGGCTGACGACACCCGATCCAGTGCGGCTGCAGTCCGGTCTGCGCGCGCTGCTGGATGCAGGTGCCCGCAGCTGCGCCATCGAGGCTTCCTCAATCGGTTTGGCAGAGCATCGGCTGGCCGGCCTTGACATCGCGGTGGCCGTGTTCACCAATCTCACACAGGACCACCTCGACTACCACGGCAGCATGGACGCGTATTTCGCGGCCAAGCGGCGCCTGTTCGACTGGCCGGGCCTGCGCGCGGCGGTGATTCACATCGATGACGCATCTGGCGCCGCGTTGCATGCCGAGCTGGCCAGCAACGCGAATCTCGACGTCTGGAGCGTCTCGCAGACGCAACTTGCGCGCCTGCGCGCAAGCGAAGTGCGCGCCACCAGCGAAGGCCTGCAATGCGTCATCACCGAAGGTGACGAAGCACTGCTCCTGAAGACCGAACTGATCGGCCAATACAACATCGCCAACCTACTGGGCGTGCTCGCATCCATGCGGACGCTCGGGGTGCCGCTGGCGCGCGCGGTTCAGGCCTGCGGGCAGCTCAGCCCGGTGCCTGGCCGCATGGAGCGGCTGGCGATGGCGGGCCAGCCGATGGTGGCTGTGGACTACGCTCACACCCCCGATGCCTTGGCGCAGGCGCTGCACGCTTTGCGGCCGTTGGCAGACCAGCGCGGTGGCAGGCTGTGGTGCGTGTTTGGCTGCGGTGGTAACCGCGATGCGCTGAAGCGCCCGCACATGGGTGCTGCGGCTCAGAAGTACGCTGACCACATCATCGTGACCGACGACAACCCGCGCGGCGAAGACCCGGCCGCCATCGTTCACCAAATTCTGCTCGGCACCATCGCCAGCACTTCGGTGCGCCCCGAGCCTGATCGCGCCGCCGCAATTGCCCTGGCGCTGGCCGAAGCAGCGCCTGAAGACGTGGTGCTCATTGCGGGCAAGGGCCACGAAAGCTGGCAGGAAATAGCGGGTGTGCGCCGTCCTTTCTCCGATGTGGAACACGCCCGTATGGCGCTGGTTCGCCGGAATGCCGCGCCATGACCATGAACCTTCCATTGCAACAGGCCTACGACTGGATTCGTGCCGCACAACCGCAAGCGCGTCTGGTCGGCGACGCTGCGGTGCAGAGCTCTCGTGTGCATACGGATACCCGCAGCCTGCAGCGCGGCGACTTGTTTGTGGCGCTGCGCGGTGAGCGCTTTGACGCACAGGCCTTTTTGCCGCAGGCGAAGGCGCTAGGCGCTGCCGCAGCGTTGGCGCAGGGCGGGCTGGCTGCCGCTGGAATGTCAGGGATCGAGGTGCCCGACCCGCTGGCGGCATTGGGAACTCTTTCAGCTGCCTGGCGCGCGCAATACGCCCTGCCGCTCATTGCCGTTACCGGCAGCAATGGCAAAACCACGGTCACCCAGATGATCGCGGCGATTCTTGCCGCGCACGCGCCGGCCACATCGCTGGCCACCCAGGGCAATTTCAACAATGCCATCGGCCTTCCGTTGACGCTGTTGCGCCTGAAGGCCAAACACCGATGCGCTGTGGTGGAGCTGGGCATGAACCACCCGGGAGAGATTGCTGAGCTGGCCGCCTTGGCGCAACCTACGGTAGCGTTGGTCAACAACGCCCAGCGCGAACACCTCGAGTTCATGCACAGCGTGGAGGCCGTGGCGCGGGAGAACGGCAGCGTGTTGACCGCCCTGCAGGCGCAAGGCGTGGCCGTCTTTCCTGCCGGGGACAGCTTCACTGCACTGTGGCAAGAGCTTGCCGGCGCACGCCGCTGCATCACCTTCGGCAGCCATGTGGGCGACGTCCAGTGCGAGTCAGCCCATTGGGAGGGCTCCGCATGGCAACTGCGCTGCAGAACACCTGAGGGTCCGGTAGATTTCAGCTTGGGACTACCGGGTGAGCACAACGTTCGCAATGCGTTGGCCGGCGTGGCTTGCGCATTGGCGGCAGGCGTATCGCTCGCTGCCATCGCTGAAGGCCTGTCGGGCTTTCAAGCAGTGGCGGGGCGCTCGCGCGTGCTTCGCCTGGCGGTCGCCGGACGAACGGTGACGTTGGTGGATGACAGCTATAACGCCAACCCCGATTCCATGCGCGCAGCCATAGACGTGCTTGCCAGCTTGCCGGCGCCGCGCTTGCTGGTCATGGGTGATATGGGCGAGGTCGGAGACGAAGGCCCGCGTTTTCATGCAGAAGCCGGCGCCTACGCGCACGCCTGCGGCGTGAACCAGCTGTTTGCGCTCGGCGGCGCTGCCGCGCATGCTGCCAGCGTGTTCCCGGGCTCACTGCATTTCGAGAGCATGACCGAGCTGCAGGCAGCGACATGCAGCCTGCTCGGCGACGTGTCCAGCGTGCTGGTGAAGGGCTCGCGCTTCATGATGATGGAGCGTGTGGTCGCGGCCTTGCAGGACGCAGCGCCCACCCGCGCAGCGGACCAGCCTGCCGCCACCGACACGCGCCGCCCTCGCAGCGAAGGAGTCGCATCGTGCTGATCTGGCTCGCACAATGGCTGCAAACGCTCTCGCCTGAGCTGAGCTTCCTGCGGGTGTTCCAGTACCTGACGCTGCGCGCGATGCTGGCCGCCATGACGGCACTGCTGATCGGTTTGATCGCTGGCCCTCGGGTAATCCGACGCCTCACTTCGCTCAAGATTGGCCAGCCGATCCGCACCAATGGCATGGAGACGCATCTGGTCAAGAGCGGCACGCCCACCATGGGTGGTGTGCTGATCCTGCTGTGCATCACTGCCTCGACACTGCTCTGGGCCGACCTGAGCAACCGCTTCGTGTGGATCACGCTGGTCGTCACCCTGGGTTTCGGCGGCATCGGCTGGGCCGACGACTGGCGCAAGGTGGTCTACAAGGACCCCAACGGCATGCGCTCGCGCGAAAAATACCTGTGGCAGTCGGGGGTTGGGCTGTTGGCCGCGCTGGCGCTGGTGTTCAGTATCTCGGAGGGCTCCAATCCCAAGGTGTTCCAGCTCTTCGTCAGCTGGGTCAGTTCGGGGTTCTCGGTAGATTTGCCACCGCAGGCAGGCTTGCTGGTACCGTTTTTCAAGGAAATCAGCTACCCCCTTGGCGTGATCGGTTTTGTCATCCTGACCTACCTGGTCATCGTCGGCTCCAGCAATGCAGTGAACCTCACCGACGGGCTTGATGGCCTGGCCATCATGCCGGTGGTGATGGTCGGGTCCGCGCTGGGCGTGTTTGCCTATGTCACAGGCAGCGTGGTGTATTCCAAATACCTGCTGTTCCAGCACATTCCCGGTTCCGGAGAGCTGCTGGTGTTCTGCTCGGCCATGGCCGGCGCAGGTCTCGCATTTCTATGGTTCAACACGCATCCGGCCCAGGTCTTCATGGGCGATGTGGGGGCACTGGCGCTGGGCGCTGCGCTGGGCACAGTCGCGGTCATCGTGCGGCAGGAAATCGTGCTGGCCATCATGGGCGGCATCTTTGTGGTCGAAGCGCTGTCGGTGATGGCGCAGGTGCTGTGGTTCAAGTTCACCAAACGACGCTACGGCGAAGGCCGGCGCCTGCTGAAAATGGCGCCGTTGCACCACCATTTTGAAAAGAGCGGCTGGAAGGAAACGCAGGTGGTCGTGCGTTTCTGGATCATCACCATGCTGCTCTGCCTGATCGGTCTGTCGACCCTGAAATTGCGATGAACGATCAGCCCGAATACCGTCCTCGTCCGGCACCTCAGTCGGCGCCAGAGGAGCGCGCCGTCTTGCAGGGTTCAGTGCACGCGCCGTCAAGCGCTACCGCACCCGCAACGTCGTTTGGCCTTGACGCCGTCACCGCGCTTAAGGAAGCCGCGCAGAAAGCAGTGCCGGCCCACCCTCTGCGTCCAGCGAGCGACGCCACTGATCACGTCGCGCGGATGTTCCAGGACATGCGCAGCGAGGAAGCGAGCCCGGCTACCGAGGTTGCCCCCGGCGTTGCAGGTGACGCTGCACTTTCAGACCACGACACTGGCCAACCGGCAGCGGCAGATCAAGGGCCGGAAGAGAGCTTAAAAGCGCCGGAGGAACCTGCCGATGTGGTGCGCCAGCTGATGGCCGGGCGCAGGGTTCTGGTGCTGGGACTTGGCGTGTCAGGCCTGTCAATGGCCCGCTGGTGCGCGCGCTGCGGCGCAGAGGTCACCGTAGCGGATACCCGCGAGGCGCCGCCACTCCTGGCGCGCTTACAGAGCGAACTGCCGCGCGCGCGTTTTGTGGGCGGCGCGTTCGACTCGGCGCTACTTGATGGCCGGGAAGTAGATGCGGTCTACTGTTCTCCAGGCCTGAGCCCGGGCGAGACGATCTCGGTGACAGAGACTGCAGCCGAGCAAGGCACCACTGTGGCCGGGGAAATGGGTCTCTACTGCGAAGCGCTCGATGCGCTGCGCGCGCGCTGCGGATACCAGCCGCGGGTGCTGGGCATCACCGGGACCAATGGCAAAACGACGGTCACCGCGCTGGTCGGACTTTTGGTCGAGCGCAGTGGCGTGCCGGTTGCAGTGGCCGGCAATATTGGTCCTGCGTTGCTCGACACCTTGTCCGCAAAGATGGACGGCGCGGGCTTGCCCGACGTCTGGGTGCTGGAACTATCCAGCTTCCAGCTGGATACATCGGCAGCATTCGCGCCCACCGCGGCGACGGTGCTTAACATCTCGCAGGACCACCTGGACTGGCATGGCGACATGGCTGCCTACGCCGCGGCCAAGGCCAGCGTCTTTGGCGCTAACGGCCTGATGGTGCTCAATCGCGACGATCCTGCGGTGATGGCGATGCACGCTGCAGCAGGCCCTGCGCCCGCGCAAATGGCGTTCGACGTGTCGCTGCGTTCCAAGCCTGCCAAGGTTGTTCCGCGCGCATTCGTCAGTTTCGGCGCCGACATGCCCCGCCGCCCAGGTGATTTCGGCATTGAGACCGTCAACGGAATGGCGTGGCTGGTGCGCGCCCAAGAAGCTGACGAAACGCGCAAGCGCGGCGTGCGGCGTGCTGCTGATGAGCGGGCGTCGGACGCAGAAGAGCTGTTTATCCAGCGCTTGATGCCGGCCGACGCGTTGCGCATCCGCGGTCGCCACAACGCGGTGAACGCGCTGGCGGCCCTTGCCTTGGCACAAGCCGCGGGCTGCGCCCTCGGTCCGATGCTTTACGGACTGCGTGAATACCGCGGTGAGCCGCACCGAGTGGAATCGGTGGCGGTGATCGACGGTGTGGAGTTCTTTGATGACAGCAAGGGCACCAACGTGGGAGCGACCGTGGCGGCCATTTCGGGCCTGGGAGCCGAGCGGCGGGTGGTGGTCATCCTCGGTGGACTGGGCAAGGGCCAGGATTTCTCGCCTCTCGCAGCGCCTGTAGCCCGCCATGCCCGTGCGGTGGTGCTTATAGGGCGCGATGCTGGCCAGATTAGCGCGGCACTCGAAAGCGCTGGCGTGCCGCTTCTGGCAGCTGACACGCTGGACGCCGCTGTCGATATTGCGGCCGGCCGCGCCCATGCGGGCGATGCCGTACTGCTGTCGCCGGCCTGCTCCAGTTTTGACATGTTTGACAACTACGTTCGGCGCGGCGAGATCTTCTGCGACATCGTTCGCGCCCGGGCCCCCGCTGTCGGCCAAGCCGTGGAGGGAGGCTCATGAGCGCCGCAACACCAGAGCGTGTCGGTCGTTTCTCGGGTTGGCTCGCGTCCCTGCGGCCGAGCGCGGCAGAGCGCCTGCCCGTGCGGGCCGGCGGCATGGAATACCGGCAGTCGACCAGCACACCTGCCAGCGTCCTGGGTTTTGATCAGGCGCTGCTGTGGGTCATCGTCACCTTGCTCGCTTGGGGCCTGGTGATGGTGTACTCGGCGTCCATTTCCATGCCCGATAACCCGCGCTTTGGCAAGATTGC
>JBBSRE010000144.1:0-7266 GCA_038243365.1 Burkholderiales bacterium
CAGGTGGCCTTGTCAGCGGTAACCAAAAACCCGTCCACATCCACCCCGTTTTCGGTGCGCAGCACCAGCGACACGACCTTCACGCTAGCAAAGCCCGCCTTCTGACACAGGGCCTCGACATGGCTGCGCTTGTGGGCGTAGCGGTCGTTGGCCTGCAGCACCAACTCGGCGCCTTCTTCTGATGCGGTCTCGCAGGAGAACACCAGTTGGCCCCCTGCTGTGAGTATGCGCAGAGCATTGGGAATCACCTCTTCGAGCGCGCCCAAGTAGATGAAGACATCGAGCGCCGTGATGATTTCGTACTGCGCATCTGGCGTTTGCGTCAATGCATTCTGGATGTCCACATGGTGGAACTTGTCGTACACCTGATGGCGGCCAGCCTGTTCAATCATGGCGCGCGAAATATCGACGCCGATCAAAAATCCGTCGATGCGGCCCAGACACACGCCCAGCAGGCCGGTCCCGCAACCCAGGTCGAGCAGGTTGAACTGTTTGTTCGGGTGCTGCGCCAGGATGGCGTCTGCCACGCGCTTGGGCAACTGGTATTTAAGCCCGCGCACCGTGTGCTGGTCATACACCTCGGCCATGTTGTCGAATAGGCCGCGGCTGAGAGCTGCGGGCTGACTCGTCGGCGTGCGGCCGTGGGCGATGGCGTCGTAATAGGCATAGACGGCGTCGTCTGGTGCAGCTGCCAGCAGGGCCTGCGTGTCTTCCTTGGCCTCTGCAGCGCGGCCCAGCGCCATCAGTGTCTGAACACGGCCCACCCGTGCTTGCACATCGGCAGGGTTCTCGTTGATCAGCTCCGCCCAGGCGGCCAAAGATTCACCAGGATGACCGATGGTCCCAAGATCACGCGCCAGCATCCGGCGCAGTTTGGAATCGCCGGGCACCAGCGTCAGCCCGCGGCGCAGGTGGCGCACCGCCATTTCGGTGTGACCCGCACGGTGTGCGATGTCCACCACACCGGCGAGCACCAGAGCGTTGTTGGGTTCCTGCGCCGCGACGCGTTCGGCCCATTCAATCGCTTCCTGAAACTGGTTTTGACGTGCCAGCAGCAAGGCCAGTTCCAGAATGCCCGGGCTGTATTCAGGTGAGAGCGACACCGATTTGCGCAGCGCCTCGAAAGCGCCAGGGATATTGCCGGCCTTCTCTGCCATCAGGCCCGCCAGCAGGAACATGCGTGGGTCCTGCGGCCACAGGGCGCCGGCCTTGTTCAGGGCGAGTGCGGCTTTTTTCAGATCGCCTTTGGCAATGTGTTCGCGCGCGGTGACGAGAAAGGGAAGGCTGGGATCGGTGGCAGGTGCGCTCATGGAAAAAGAGGGTGCGTGCGTGGCGGCGTTGCCTAACAGGCAAAGGCCAGGATGAGGCTGTACGGCCTCACGAAACTGCAGCAGCTAGCCGCAGGGCAGCCGACAATTATCGTGGAATTGGTCGTAAGAGCTGCGCGGGCGGATCAGGAAGACGCTGGCGCGTCGCGTCTTGTACGGCGCGAGAGGTTTCGAGCAAAACCTCTGGCGCGGTTGCGACCGAGTCAACACGCTTTACGCTGCGTTCAATAGGTGAGCTCGAGCACCACCACGTCGCCGCCGGCTGCAGGCCAAGTCTGGCCGGTGATTCGCTCTCCGTTGAATTCGGCGGTGATGGGCCTCTGGCCACCATCCGGTTTGACCTTCGCCGAAGAAGCGCCAGCGCCTGGTGGCACGCCGGCGGGGGGCACGCCATCCAGCAGCATGGTGTCTCGCGCAGGGTCCAGATACCCGCGAGGGCGACTGAGTGTGACGATTGAAGCAGCACCCTTGTCCGCCTCCTGCATGCGCTCAGGCCGCAGATTCACGATGTCGCTGCTGCGCGGGAAAGGGCTGCGGTAAATGTGGGTTGTCGCGTAGCCGGGGGCAGTCAAAACGAATTCCAGCGGCGTGTTCGGGCCAGTGACCAACGGCCCCCAATGCCCGTCCGCCGCTATCGTGCGCTGCACCAGCTCTGCGCCGACCCGTGCGCCGGTGGCCGGGTCAGTTGCGTATACCTGCAACTGAGCACCGGGCAGAGGCATGTTGTTGCTGAAATTGCCGCTTTTGGCGTCCAGCGAATCCGCTCCAAGGCCGGTGACCATGCCACTCAGTCGAACCGACTTTTCTGGCGTGACGCCCGGCACGGCAGGTGCCTTGCCGGTGATGAACGCGAACATCGCATTGAATGCGGCCTGTGAGAACGCGGTTTCGCGGTGGTCCACGCGCGGGATGACCACGTTGGTAGCACCCTTCAAGGCGGGGCCGTCGTACCCCACGCCAGTGGGCTTGCCCTTCTGGCCGATCCAGACGCCATCGGGTTGAGCGTACTTGTCGTTGTTGTCGGAGCGAATCGTCATCCATTTGACCGGGCCTACGACTTCATCACCGGCGGCGTTTTTGGGCGCGTTCAAGGCTTTGAGGAAAGGGCCGGTGCCAGCGAACTCATTGACCTCTCGAAAACCTGCAATCGACCACACACCGTGATTGGGCGTGCCGCCCAAAATCGCATGGCTGACCGTTTGCTCGCCGCCGCCGTTTGCAATGTAGTTGCGCACCGCGTAGCCACCGCGCGAATTGGCGACCAGCACCACCTTGGCGGCGCCGGTGGCCTTCAGCACCTTGTCGACTTCGGTCTTGAGGTAAGCCATGTTCTCAGCCGTAGAGCTGCGGCCGGGCTGCGCCTTGCTGTCGTCATCGCGCGAGAGCGGGAAGGGCACCTGAATGGCGTGCAGACGCTCGCGCGGCCAACCGTTCGATTCAAACCGCCACTCTGTAGTTTGCCACAGAGCCGCCGTGTCGCCGTTGCCGTGCACAAACACCACCGGCGGGGCGTTTGCCATGAGCGGCACAGTGCCCGCATCCGCGTCGCGCGACAAGTTCGCACAGCCCGAAAGAGCCAAGCTGGCGGTGGCGGTAACGGCTGCAGCAGCCATCAAAACGAGTCGGCGGGTGGGTTGCATACAAACCTTTTCACAAAGAGAAAACGAAGCCCGGCATAAAGCGCGCGCGCCGCTGGGGGACGATCCAAAAGAAACACACTAGCCTTAGGCCATAAGCATCAGGCAAAGACCCCGGCGGTGTCCTGCATGCGGCTGGAAACTTCGCCTAGGTGGTGCAGCGTGTCACCAAACGTCATCTCCAGCTGCGTGAGCGTCTTGAAGTAGTGGCTACCGATGTACTCGTCGGTGACGCCGATGCCGCCGTGCAGCTGCACCATTTGCTGGCCCACGTAGCGCATGGATTGGCCCAACTGCACCTTGGAGCGCGCCATGGCGGCGCGGCGCTCCGGCGCGGGCGCACCCAGCTTGAGGCTGGCGTAGTAGCTCATGGAGCGCGCCAGTTCCAGCTGCATCTTCATGTCGGCCACGCGGTGGCGCAGCGCCTGGAAGCTGGCGATCACCACGCCGAACTGCTTGCGCTGGTTCATGTAGTCGACGGTGAGCGCTACCGATTGCTCCAATACGCCCACGGCTTCGGCACAAGTCGCGGCGATACCGGTGTCTACCGCCAGCTCAAGGGCAGCCAGGCCGTCCTCGGTGATCAACTGGCCTGGTGCGTTGACCAGCGCGACATCAGCGGCGCGGCTGCCGTTCTGCGTGACATAACCGTGCGTGCTGACACCGCTGGACGTGCGTTCGACCAAAAACAGCGCGATCTTGCCGTCCATCTGGGCGGGAACGATGAAGGCGTCCGCTTGATCACCCGCAGGAACTATGCTTTTGGTAGCTGTCAGCGTATAGCCATCCTGCGCTTTGACCGCTTTTGCTTCACAAACGTCAAGCCGGTAGCGTGCTTTGTGTTCCTGATAGGCCAGCACGATCAACGCTTCGCCGCTGGCGATTTTGGGCAGCCATGCAGTTTGCAGCGCGGCCGGCGCGGTGTGGCTCAGCACGGCGCTGGCGATCAATGCCTGTGCCACCGGCTCCATCACCAAGCCACGGCCGAGTTCTTCCATCACCACCATGGCATCGACGGCGCCTTGTCCGAGGCCGTCGTGGTTTTCAGGCACCGTCAAAGCAGTAAGACCCAGCTCGGCCAATTCGCCGTAGGCCTTCCGGTCAAAGCCACCGCTATTGACGATGCCGCGGCGGCGCTCAAAGGTATAGCCCTTGTCGACCCAGCGCCGCACCGCGTCGCGCAAGGATTGCTGATCGTCAGAGAAATCGAAGTCCATTGGTGTTCACTCCTGGGGCTGGCTTGTAAGGCGCTTAGCGCCATGAAAATTCAGCGAAGCTCTTGCTGGAACCCCCTCCAGGAGGGGGCACGGGGGAGCAATCCTGTCGCGCAAGGCGCGAACCGTTCCCGAGGCGTCAGCCAAGAACGGTCTGCGCAACAATGTTGCGTTGAACTTCGTTGCTGCCGCCGTAAATGGTGGTTTTGCGCAAGTTGAAGTACGTGGACGCCAACGGCGCATTCGCCGTTTCGCCGCCTGGAAAACCGCCCAGCGCCCCTGCGCCCGCGTCGCCCTGCCAGCCGGCTTCCATGGCTTCTTCGATGAAGGGCAGGGAGAACGGGCCGGCAGCCAGCATCATCAGCTCGCTGTAGCGCTGCTGAATCTCACTGCCTTTGATTTTGAGCAGGCCGGCAATGTCGAGCGAGTTCTTGCCCGATTTCTCGTTTGACAGCACGCGCAGTACCAGCATTTCCAGCGCCACCACATCGACCTCGAGCAGGGCAATTTGATCGCGGAAGCGTTGGGCATCAGCACCGCCCTGGGCCGGGTCCCACACGCCTTCGCGCTTGGCGATGCGCTTCAAGCGCTCCAGCTCGCGCTTGCTGCGATTGACGTCGGCAATGTTGGTGCGCTCGTGGCTCAGCAGGTGCTTGGCGTAAGTCCAGCCCTTGTTTTCTTCGCCAATCAGGTTCTCGGCGGGCACTTCGACGTTGTCGAAGAAGACCTCGTTGACCTCGCACTCGCCATCGAGCAGCTTGATCGGGCGCACCGTCACGCCGGGGGACTTCATGTCGAGCAGCAGGAAGCTGATGCCGGTCTGAGGCTTGCCCTCGTTGCTTGTGCGCACCAGGTTGAACATCCAGTCGCCGTGCTGGCCAAGCGTGGTCCAGGTTTTCTGGCCGTTGACGATGTACTTGTCGCCTACGCGCTCGGCGCGCGTCTTGACCGAGGCCAAGTCAGAACCGGCGCCCGGCTCGCTGTAGCCCTGGCTCCACCACACGTCGCCGCTGGCGATGCCAGGCAGGAAGCGCTTTTGCTGCTCGGCATTGCCAAACGCCATGATCACCGGCGCCACCATCACCGGGCCAAAGGGGATGATGCGCGGCGCGCCTGCCAGCGCGCATTCCTCTTCAAACAAGTGCTTTTGCACTGCGGTCCAGCCGGGGCCGCCGAATTCTTTGGGCCAACCGAACCCAAGCCAGCCTTTCTTGCCAAGAATCTTGGCCCAGCGCTGCATGTCTTCTTTGCTCAGACGCAGTGCGTTGTGCACCTTGTCGGCAATGTCCTGGGGCAGGTTGTCCTGCACCCAGGCGCGGATGTCTTCACGAAATGTCTGTTCTTCCGGGGTAAATGCGAGATCCATTGGGCGTTGCCTCCTGAGAAGCCGGTTTTGTAGCACGCCCGTTCACTTTGTGCTTGTCAGGGGGGGGACATGGGCACGCCCAGCTCGGTGCAGACGCGCTCCACCGTGCTGCGCAGCTGGGCGAGCTGGTCTTCAAGTTCTGCCACCCGTGCCGACAGGTGGGCCGTATCCGCTGTCCCCGCTGCAGCAGCACCTCCGCCTGACGCCGAACTGCCATAGGCCAGCGCATCCACCGGCCCGCACATCAGGTGCATCCAGCGCTGTTCCCGCGCCCCAGGCGCCCTAGGCAGCTGAACGACCAGCGGCCCGCCCTTGTCACCCGAACGCTCCGCCAGCTCGTCCAGAAACGCCTCGACCGACGACGTATCAGCAAAGCGGTACCAGCGCTCGGCGTTCAGCCGCAACTCGGCTGTGGTCTGCGGGCCGCGCAGCATCAACAGGCCCAGCAATACGGCGGACTGCTCGGGCACCCCTACCGCGCGCTGGAAGTTGTGCTCGAACCGCGTGGTGCGACTTCCGCTGCTCTCGAACACCAGCGTGGCGTGGCGCAGGGATTCCAAGGATTCAAGCGCCTTGGCCTGGCTGACGTCCATCACCGGCTCACGCGTGGTTTTCTGGTTGCAACCGGAGAGCAGCGCGTTCAGGGAAAGCGGGTAGCTGTCCGGCACGGTGCGCGCCTTCTCCATCAAGGTGGCGAGCACGCGGGCTTCGGTGGGGGAGAGGGGCTGCTGGCTGGCGTCGAAGGGCATGGCGGGATAATTGGACGATGAAGAACATTGTCATTCTGATCTCTGGCGGAGGCTCCAACATGGCGGCCATCGTGCGGACCGCGCAGCGCGAGCAATGGGCAGCGACCTGCGGCGCGGCGGTGGTGGCGGTGATCAGCAACCGTCCTGGCGCCGGCGGTCTTGCCTTTGCCAAAGAGCAGGGGATTGCCACCGCCGTGGTGGACCACACTGCGTTTGCCGCCCGCGAAGCCTTTGACATAGCGCTCGCCAGTCAAGTGGATCACTTCAAGCCCACTCTGGTGGTGCTCGCCGGCTTTATGCGCATTCTCACCCCGGCTTTTGTCGACCGCTTCACGGGGCGTTTGCTCAACATCCATCCCTCTCTGTTGCCGGCGTTTCCGGGTTTGCACACCCACGCCCGCGCCATTGAAGCGGGTTGCAGGTTTGCGGGAGCGAGCGTGCACCAAGTGACCTCGGAACTCGATATAGGACCCATCGTGGATCAGGCCGTGGTGCCGGTTCTGCGCCGCGACACGCCTGAATCGCTGGCGTCGCGGGTCTTGACCCAGGAGCATCTCCTGTATCCGCGCGCCATCCTGCGGTTTTTGAGTTCCTGAGCTGGGCGGCCGCGCAGGGTGCTGCCCGTCAAATAGTGCTGAGCACTTCCGCAGAGCTGGCTTCCAGTACGCGTTTGACTTTGGCGGTCTGATCACTGTTCACCGGATGGGCGATCACGACCCATCGGTTCTCCTTGAGCGCTGTGCGCAGTTCACTGATCAGCATGATGTGGTCGGGGCGCAAAGCGATAAGCCCGGCGGCCAGCAGTCCGAAGGTGATGCCAAAGCCCACGATCACGACAAACCCGACCACGGGGCTGCTGGCGAACAGTGGGTTGCCGGCGCGGGACAACCACATGAACAGCGCCAGACCGAGCAAGGCGCCAGCCAAGCCTCCCACCAAATGCGTCTGTACGAGCGTACGAGCAATGCCCGC
>JBBSRE010000145.1:0-7176 GCA_038243365.1 Burkholderiales bacterium
CGGCTGATCACGCCCGGGTCAGCCACGCGCGGAAGCAGCTCACTGGTAAAGCGGTAAAGATCTTGCACGTCTCCGGCGACAAGCACTTCGACTATCAAGTCAAATCGCCCTGTCACCGTACTGACCGAGCAGACAAAGGGCAACTTGCAAATCTTCTTCATCAACGAGTCGAGATCGCCCTGGCAATTGGTATTGAGACCGACAAAGCCGCCAATGAGCTCAGGACGCTCGCAGAGATTGAGCCGACCCACGATTTTCAGGAAATTTTTTTCTACTAGCGCGCGCATACGACCTCGCACCGTCGGGGCGCTCAGCTGCATCTCTTCGGCCAGCTGGTTGATGCTTTTCTGTGCGTTGTTGGATAGCAACTTGCTGAGGCGTCGATCAGTGGCGTTTAAAAATTCACGCATAAATCTAGAGAATTTTTCAAACAAGAAAAAATGTTGTCGAAATTATTCTAATAAGAAAAAATTCTCCATGCGTGATCGTTTTCACCTACTTTTTATTGTCCTGGAAATGCCTTTTTCTGTTCGGTGCACGTCACGCGCGGGGCGATTGCATCCGTGCAAAATGTTTCCCGTTCTTCGTCGCTTGAGCGGCACTGATGGAGCAGGTGGAGCAGGTCGCATGTGTGATGACCGGCAACGGCGCCGCCTACAAGGCGCGACGATTCGCCGAGCTGCTACGCCGCCTGGCATCAAGCACATCCGCACTCGGCCCTACACCCCCCGAGCCAACGGCAAGGCAGTGCGATTCTTCCGGACACTGCTGCGCGAATGGGCCTATGCCTTTGTCTACCCCAGCTCAGGCCATAGAGACCGCGAACTGCAGCCGTGGATCTACCACTACGACTTTCATCGGCCACACCCGGCCACTTCGCATCGTCCTCCCATCCCTCGCCTTGGCTTCGAGGGGAACAACGTGCTGAGAAACTACAGCTAGCGCTTGTGCAGTAAGCGCTAGCAGCTATCAGTTTCGATAGCTACTAGCAGTCCAGTCCCACCTTGACTCGCTTCGCCCCCCCTTAGTCCGCCGCACCGCCGTTCAAGCGAGCGCGCACGGAGGGCCATGCGGCTCTGTCTGCATGGCCAGTCGGTCGGCGCCGAAAATCACACGCTCACGTCACCAGCTCTGCGCTTTCTATCCGGTTTCGGCCGTTGTTCTTTGCCGAATACAGCTGCAGGTCCACGGCGTCGATAAAGGCGGACCGGTTCATGGTGTCACCGGGAATGGTGGTGCCGACACCGATGCTCACGGTAAGCTTTTGGCCGTGCGGTGATTGGGCGTGAACAATGGCTTTTTTCTGAATCATCCGCTGGCAACGCTCGGCCACTGTCAGTGCGACAGCGGCATCGGCCTCCGGCAGCAGCACCACAAACTCTTCGCCGCCAAAACGTGCCGCCAAGTCGCGCGGGCTATCCAGCGCAAGGCTCACCGTTTGGGCAATGTTCGTCAGGCATTGGTCGCCGCGCACATGGCCATAGAGATCGTTGTACTGTTTGAAAAAATCGATGTCGAACATGAGGATGGACAGCGGCAGTCCCTTGCTGCGCGCAGCGTTCCATTCCTGCTCGAAACTGGCATCGAAGCGGCGCCGGTTGGCAATGTTGGTGAGTCCGTCTTTGAACGACAGTGCTTCAAGCTCTTTTTGCAGGGCCAGCAATTTCTCTTCGGTCTTTTTTCGTTCGGTGATGTCGAACATGAAACCAATGAGTGATTCGACTTCGCCGCTGTCGTTTCGCAGCACATGCACCACATCGCGTATCCAGACATAGCCGTTGTCTTTGGTCAGTGCTCGGTAGTCGACTTCGTGGTCCACGCCGGCCTGCGATTGCGCCACGCAGAAGTTCACCGCGGTTTCACGGTCGTCCGGGTGCATGCGCGTGGCCCAATCGTCGACGCTGAGCCAGCTGTTCTGGCTCCAACCCAGAAGTGTCTCGATCTGCGGGCCAATGTAGGCAAACTTCATGGTGGCCCAATCGATCTTCCAGGGGATGGCCTTGGTCGATTCGAGAAGGGTTTTATAGACCACGCTGTCGCGGGCGAATTCACTTAAGTCGGTCATGTCAAATCTTCCTGGTCGATGCCAGTGAAAAACGGGCTTAGCCAATTGCTACGGGTTGGCCATGCACGGTGGGGAGGGCGTTCCAGTACCAATAGAAAAAGCCGTTGTTGTTCTGCAGCAGCGTGTGCGTGACGATGCTGTTCTGGTGAATATCGCCCCAGCAGGCGTGGGCGGAATTGCGGTTGCCATGCAAGTCAATGCATTCAGGGTCTGTCTGCGCCGGCTTGGGCGGGATGTACAGCGCACTACCGCGCGGCACCCACAAATCTGCCAGCCGGATTTTGCCAAGCTGCGGCCAATATCGCCCCACGGAGATCACCAGAGGCTGCGTGGGGTCGGTAGAGGCACACACGTGCGGAAAATCGTGGTGCTCCAGGTCCGTACACACCACGCTCAGCAGGGCGTCGCCCGTTCCTTGGTAGGGCGACCAGTGGCCCGCGAATGCGCCATATCGGTATTCGACCTGCTGCAGGGTGGTGACCGGGCTGCTGACCTGAACAGCTTGCCCCGCCTCCACCAGCGTGATGCCAAACGCCGCTGCGATGTCGCGCGTCACCCACAGCGGCTCAAACGCCACTTGCTGCGCCGCAAAACCGAGCTGCGTTTCTATGCCCCAGGGAGGCGTTGATTTAACCGCCAGCACTTTCGCCACCGTGTGCCCGTGCCCGATGGCGGCCTCAGAGTGGGTGGCAGCTGGCGTGAGTGGGATAACGCCTGCCGGAGGCTGACTGAGATAGCTGGGAGAACCACTGTCGTTGTAGAAAAACGGAGTGGCAGTGATGTCGACCGTGGCTTCGGCCATCTCCTGAATAAACAGCGGCGCATTGAAAGTTGGCTCGGGCATGGATTCTTGTTTTGTGACGCAAGGACGTTTGTAGTCCCCGTCGGAGATCAGTGCGATCGACGCAGGGTGGGCTGCGAGGCCACGTATGCAAACGTGTCTTTTGTAAGCACTATAACGGGGTCCGTTTGAATGACGGGGTGTCTGCCTTCGGGCATGCTGTACTCACGGTCAGTTAGAAGCGGCAGCGGCGTGCAATTGCGCCTGTCCCGTCACCAGTGACCGATTGCTAGAAGAGCGGCGTGACCGCCGTGCAGAACAAAAACTCGACTACTAAATGAACTGGTCTGCGCTTCGCCCAAACGTTCTGGCAAAAAATGAAGGGGCCGTTCATGCAACCAAGTGCATCCTTAATAGGGTGGCTCCGGCAGATGACGAAAGTCTACTTGTCTGGCAGGCAGGTAGATGCGGGTGCACGATGAGCTGCTCCCATCTGTGCCCGATTCGACGTTGAAAAATCCTGGTGCATCGTGGTGAGGGAGATGGCAATCCAGCCATCGGAACAGTGCGTACCGCGCGTCAGGTTTCCTCGTCGACAAAGAGCACCCTGCGCACCAGGTCCTTGCTGTCAGCCCGCCCGCCTAGTGAGCCTGCCAGAAGTCCCAGCGCCGCGACGAAGAGGCTCAGTTTCAGGTGATCGATTGCTCGCACTGCAGGATCGACGGTCGGCCACGTTTCCATCAGTTTTTGCGGGAATATCGTGGCGGTGCCAAGGTAGGTCAGACACACGAACATCGAGAACAACAGCAGCATCGTCAGGAACAGAGACAGTGCGGTCGCCGCGCCGGTTACGACTGCAGATTCTGCGAGGACGCGGCCGCGGCTGAGCATGCCGCCGAAGGCAAACGAGCGGTACAGCACAGCGGTGGCGCCGAGCACAGCGGCCACCGAGAACATCGTTAGCTGATAGAGCTCCACAGTGCTGCCCACGTCCCAAACCTCGGCGCTGAAGAAGACGACGATGATGACCGACAGGGCCGCGGTGATCATCGTTGGCAGCCGGGTGACAAGGCGCAGCGGGTTCGCGCGTGCCACTGCGCGCACGATGCTGCGCCAGTCGCGCACCATCGTGCGCAGCGCGAATTGCCAGTGGTTGTCGCGCGCGGTGCGTTCATGGGCTTCGAGCGGCAGCGCGCTGCGCATCCGCTCGCGCTGCGCAGCTGTCAGCGTGGACATCGCATCGAGGTCGTTCACATTTGCGACGTCGTACATCGCGTTGGTCGAGTCAGCTTCATGCGGCAGGTTGAGCAGGTGCCCGAAGGTGTGCAGCAGCAGTGTGGTCAGGCGCTGCACCATCACCGTGTTGTCTGCTGGGCCGCCCCAGAACGCGGGGTCGAGCCGCTTGGTAGATACCACGCCAACATTGGTCAGTGGACTTGGCAGTGCGAGGGTGTACGACAGGGTCGTCGCGGCAAGATCGACCTCGGTGACGATCAGCAAAAAATGCATTTTGCGCTCGAGCTTCTCGGTGAGGCCGATGCGCAGAAAGTCGAACGGCGCGTAGGCGCCGGCCGTCGGTGTCATGTGCGGCCCCGCAAAGGCAATCAGCTCAACGCGCAGCCCGAGTGCTTGCGCCAGGGCGGCGTCGAAACCCTGAACGGCTTGTTCCGCCAAGCGGTGAAAGCGATCAGAGTTTTTGCCCTCGACGTCGACCAGCATCACGCCAATGACGTATTCCGGCTGAGTGGGCGATGTGGTCACACTTCCACTATACCGACGAGCCCTGTCGCAATGAGAGCGGCATGTAGAAGGGGCGCCATGAACAAGCACAGACCGACGCCCACGGCGCTTTTCTAGACCCCGCACCTGTTCCATACCGACAGCAGTGCAGGAGACCGCCCCAGTCAGCGCGGGATCGATTCCTAAAAATATTCGATGGCAGCATGGCCGCTGGTCCTACGGCTGGGCTTAGCGCCGGCTGACATGCGCTGCGCAGCTCGTCGTTGAAGCTGATGGATCGAGACCAGTTCACGCTGGATTTGCACAGTTCACCCAACACCATGGAGACCCCACATGAACATAAACAACAATATTGAAATTGAAGGCGAAGAGGCTGCGCGCTTGGATCGCGAACGCACAGGAGACGCGGTAAACGCACGCACCGACGAGCTGAAAAAAGAGCTCAATCAGCAGGCTGAAGAACTACAGCGCAAGTATGTGGAATCCGAAAAGCCAGAGGCTGACGGTAAAAAGAAATAAAAGAGACGGCAAAGCGCCCGGTTTGAAAATCCCGGGACGCATCCTCCACGTTTGCCGGACGGTCGGGCTCCCGCAACGCCACCCTCGCGCTCATTCCGTTCGCGCGGCTGCACAGTGACCTGCTGCACGGTGGGCCGGAGTTGAGTTCGTTGGTCTGGTTTTGCCGATCCATGGGCTAGCGCAAGATGCGAATCGGGGGCGTCGCACACCTGAATGGCGGCACGTGCAATTGAGCCCCCCTCGCGCTCCCGTCCCGGCCCCCGTCCCGTCTCGTCCCGCGAATGAAAAGTGGGGAGCTTGTATCAGCCACTCGTGCGCAGGCCAATCCCGTATCGCTGGTCGCGCGTGGCATCCATACAAGGTTCGTTCAGCCCAATGAACACATTCTTGGTCAGCTGAATGGCACCAGACGCGACAACAGTGCCATGTTTTGTGCCATGCAATACAAAACACTGGGCGCAATGCCTTCACACCCAAGCCCAGCGCTTCGACTGCGAGCGCCGCAAATCGACCACGCGGTACAACCTGCACGCCCTAGTCTCTGTTTGAAAAGTAGTGGTGAGCAAACAAGATGCTCGCACCCACTGCCGCGATAAATACGCAAAAACCAATCGTTCCCGATGTGGTCATCATGCGTTCCGTGTATTTACCAGCTGGCATTTGCCTGCCAAAAACGACAAGGCGCAGAAACATGGAGGCGCCAAAAAAGACAAAGCTCAAGCCGGCCATTCTCACGGCCGCAGGATCGCTTTTGCCCGGCCACCCCGCCTTCCACCAAGCCACGGTAAACGGAGTCAATACAAATAGAAAATCCAACATTTCAGCTACTTCCGTTATTCCAGAATCAATCAGCGCGCGACAAATAGCCCAATGGAACTGGCCGCACCCACTGAAAGCGGTAGCGAATGGGACGAGAGAGTGTGATGCCGTCCGCGCAGCAGACATCGGAGCATGCCGGCGCGTATGAATGCGACAGACCCTTCCACGTCTTTTGAAGGTCGAGGGTCGCCGCTCACGCGCGGGAAAGTTTAGCGTCACTGTGAACGATCAAATGCACCGGGCAGATGCGCAAGACATGTCGCGCTCGGCCCCGGGCAACATCATTCCTCGCCGCTTATCTGGGAGCGACGCAGTCCCCATCCAGTCCCGCCATGCCAGCCAGTTTTCCCAAGCGCGAGCGATTTTTTAGGCAGGCTTGATGCTCGGCCTCGGCTGCCTGCCGCATGGCGTCGTCCGCGCGGGCTTGCGCCTGCCTTTGCGCTAGCAGTGCGGCGTGGGCGCGCTCGGCCTGCAGCTGCGCAATGCGTGCCCGTATCTGCGGCATGGCGGCCACGGCGGCTTTTTCGCCTTCCACGATGGCTTGTGCGCGCTGGGTGAAATCGGTCGAGCCCATGTCCAGCACCTTGGGCCGAATGATGATGTCAGCGCGGACCAGCTCGGCCTGGCCCAGCTTCTGGCCCATGATGGCGATTGACTGGCCCAGCGTGCCCAGCAGGCCGTCGGGCGTCTTGCCGCGCGCCTTGTTCGAGATGTCCACGGCAATCACCACATCTGCGCCCAGCTGGCGGGCTGCATCCACCGGCACTGGGCTGGTGATGCCGCCGTCGACAAAGTGGAATTTGCCAATCGCGACCGACTGGAACACGCCCGGAATGCTGCTGGACGCCCGCACTGCCTGCCCGGTGTTGCCGCGGGAGAACATCGTGCGCTCGCCGTCTTCTAGCCGCGTGGCCACGGCCACGAAGGGCTTGGCCAGCTGCTCCATTGGCTTGCGCTGCACTTGCTCGTTGACGTAGTCTTCCAGCTTCTGGCCCAGGATCAACCCGCCGGAAGACAGCTGCAGATCGCGGATCTTGGCTTCATCCAGGGCCACGGCTTTTTCCTGCAGCTCAAACGCATCCATGCCGCTGGCATACAGCGCGCCGACCACGCTGCCTGCGCTAGTGCCCGCCACTACGGCGGGAGTAAGGCCGTTGGCTTCCAGCATCTTGATCACGCCGATGTGGGCAAAGCCTTTGGCCGCGCCGCCGCCCAGCGCAATGCCTATCTTGATGGGCGCTACGGCGGGAAG
>JBBSRE010000146.1:0-7138 GCA_038243365.1 Burkholderiales bacterium
AGCTGGTCGTAGCCACGCTGTAGAAACGTGGAATAGATGGCCACCACTGGTTTGGCGCCTTCGCAGGCCATTCCGGCCGCAAACGTGACGGCGTGCTGCTCGGCAATGCCCACGTCGTAGTACCGATCTGGGAAACGGCGCTCGAACTCCACCATGCCCGAGCCCTCGCGCATCGCAGGTGTAATGCCGACCAAGCGCTTGTCGTGCTCGGCCATGTCGCACAGCCACTGTCCAAAGACCTGGGTAAAGGTCTGGCGCGGCGGCGTTGTGGGTTTGACCAGTCCGATCTTGGGGTCGAAACGTGACGGTCCATGGTAGGCCACCGGGTCGGCCTCGGCCAGCTTGTAGCCCTGCCCTTTTTTGGTGACCACGTGCAGAAACTGCGGGCCTTTGAGCTCTTTGATGTTCTCCAGCGTGGGAATCAGCGAATCAAGATCGTGCCCGTCGATCGGCCCGATGTAGTTGAAACCGAACTTCTCGAACAAGGTGGCCGGAACCACCATGCCCTTGGCTTGCTGTTCGATGCGCTTGGCCAACTCCAGCAGCGGCGGAACCGGCCGCAGCACCGTTTTGCCAACACTCTTGGCGGCGGCGTAAAACTGCCCGCTCATGAGCTGCGCCAGGTAGCGATTGAGCGCACCTACCGGAGGGCTGATGCTCATGTCGTTGTCATTCAGGATGACCAGCAAATTGCAGTCAGCCACGCCCGCATTGTTGAGCGCCTCGAACGCCATGCCGGCGGTCATGGCGCCATCGCCAATGATGGCGACGGCGTAACGGTCGTCGCCGCACTGTTTGGCCGCCAGCGCCATACCCAGAGCGGCAGAAATGCTGGTGCTGGAATGGGCCGTACCAAAGGTGTCGTACTCGCTCTCGGCGCGCTGCGGAAAGCCTGAAATCCCACCGTGCTGCCGCAGCGTTCCCATGCGTTCGCGCCGCCCGGTCAAAATTTTGTGGGGATAGGTTTGATGGCCCACATCCCACACCAGGCGGTCGCGCGGGGTGTCGAACACATAGTGCAGCGCCACGGTCAGCTCGACCGTACCCAGGTTGGAACTGAGGTGTCCGCCGGTTTGGGAAACACTGTCCAGCACAAAGGCGCGCAGTTCGTCCGCCAGCGCCTTCAGCTCATCGCGGGACATGCCGCGCAACTGAGCCGGCGTGTTCACGGTTTCAAGCAGGGGATAGGCGTTGGTGGGCATCGTGTCTACTCTTATTTTGATAGCTACTCGCGCTTACTCAGCAAGCGCTAGAGGCTGATTTAGCTTCAATTTGACCGCTGCAGAACCAGATCAGCCAGCGCTTTGAGCCGCCGTGTGTCAGGCAGGCCGGAGGCTTCAAGACCTGCCAATGCTTGCGCATGAAGCTCTTGCGCTTGCGCGTGAGCGGCGGCCAGGCCCATCAGTGATACATACGTGGGTTTGTCTTGCGCAGCGTCCTTGCCAGCGGTTTTACCCAGCATGGTGGAATCTTGCGTCACATCGAGGATGTCGTCCACCACCTGAAAGGCCAGCCCCAGGGCCGCGCCGTAAGTATTCAAGCCGCTCTGCGCCTGCGCGTTGGCAGAGCCACAGGCTGCGCCCATCATCACACTGGCTTGCAGGAGCGCGCCAGTCTTGCGCTGGTGCATGTCGCGCAGACGCACTTCATCCAACGCCTGGCCCACGCTGGCCAGATCGATCGCCTGCCCGCCAGCCATGCCCGCACCGCCTGCCGCGCGCGCTAGCAAAGCGCAGAGACGAGCCTGCACCTGCGCTGGAATCGCGCTGTTCTGCGGCGTTAGAAGTTCAAAGGCCAGAGCCTGAAGAGCATCGCCCGCAAGCAGCGCCTGGGCCTGGCCGAACTGCACGTGCACCGTGGGCTTGCCGCGGCGCAGCACGTCGTTGTCCATGCAGGGCATGTCGTCGTGCACCAATGAGTAGGCATGAATGAGCTCGACCGCGCATGCAGCGCGCAGGGCGGCCTCTTCAAAAGCACCTTGCGCCCCAGCTCCGGCTGACGCGTGGCCGTCGCAGGGTTCGCCAGCCACCGCGGCGTGCGCCGCCAGCACCAACAGGGGACGCACTCGCTTGCCCCCGCCGCTCACCGCGTAGCGCATGGCCTCGGCAAGGTCGGCTGGGGCGTCGCACCCCACCCAATCGAGCAGCGCTGCCTCAGTGCGCGCCAGTTGAATGCCACTCCACTCGGCCCATTGCAGAGCTGCCGGCTTACTCATTCCGCCGACCATGCCTGTACGTTGCCGGCGTCCAGCACCTTGATCTGGTCCTGCACCGCGGTGAGGCGTTCGCGGCAGAACGACAGCAAGGTGGCTCCGCGCTGGTAGCCTGAGAGAAGCTGATCGAGCGGCATCTGGCCCGCTTCAATGCGCGCGACCAGCTGTTCGAGCTCTTCGAGCGCAGCTTCGTAGCTGACCGGATCAGGAGTTTTGGTTTTGGCCATGGCAGGTGCAGTGCGCAATCGAGCAAGCGAAGCAAAAGCGGACGATTTTAGGTCGTGCTGCCCGGCCGCCTGCGCCGGCTCGTTCAGGCAGCAACGCCGCCTCGTCAGCAGGCGTTCCAGGCCGCACGCGCAACAACATCAGGAGCCGCGTGCATATCGCCTTGCAGGCCGCCCCGCCAGACGGCGCCACCCGGCGCCCCATAAGCCCTCAAATACACGCAGCAGGTTTGCGGGCATTGGCCAGCGTGCCGAATAACCCCACTGCCTATAATCCCATCGCTCACGGAACCGGCGCTCTGCCGGTTTCTTTTTTTCCACGCACGCTCTCGCGTTCTCTCCCTGTGGGGATTGGATCAGGTCACCCATGTCTGATTTAAGTCTTCGACTTCAGCCGGCCACGAGCCAGCTGCCGGTGTCCAGCTATTTCGACCAAGCGCTTTTCGAGCGCGAAATGGCCACCTTGTTTCAGCGTGGCCCGCGTTACGTCGGCCATCAGCTGAGCGTGCCCCAGCCAGGCGACTACCACGCCCTGCCGCAAGAGGACCACGGCCGCGCCTTGGTGCGCAACCCGGGTGGGCAGGTTGAGCTCATCTCCAACGTTTGCCGTCACCGCCAGGCCATCATGCTGGGCGGGCGCGGCTCTCTGCAGGCGCAGGCCAAAGGCAGTGGCGGCGGCAACATCGTCTGCCCGGTGCACCGCTGGACCTACAGCCCGAGTGGAGAGCTGCTGGGTGCGCCGCACTTCCAGCAAGACCCTTGCCTGAACCTGAAGAACTACCCGCTGCGCGAGTGGAACGGGCTGCTCTTCGAAGACAACGGTTACGACGTGGCAGCCGATCTGGCAGCACTGGGCCCGCGTGCGCAGCTCGATTTTTCGGGCTTTACGTTTGATCGCGCCGAGCTGCACGAATGCAACTACAACTGGAAGACCTTCATCGAGGTCTATCTGGAGGATTACCACGTCGGCCCTTTCCACCCGGGCCTGGGCAGCTTTGTCAGCTGCGACGACCTGCGCTGGGAGTTCGGCCGCAACCATTCGGTGCAGACGGTGGGTGTGGCGGACGGGCTCGCGCGCGCCGGCAGCCCGGCCTACGAGCGCTGGCACAAGGCGCTGCTGGCCTATCGTGGCGGCCAAGCGCCCGAGCATGGCGCTATCTGGCTCACGCTCTACCCGCACATCATGGTGGAGTGGTACCCGCACGTGCTCACGGTCTCCACACTGCACCCCATCAGCCCGACCAAAACGCTGAACATGGTGGAGTTCTTCTACCCTGAGGAAATCACCGCCTTCGAGCGCGAGTTCGTCGAAGCCCAGCAGGCCGCGTACATGGAAACCTGCCTGGAAGACGACGAAATTGCCGAACGCATGGACGCTGGCCGCAAGGCGCTCTATGTGCGCGGAGACAACGAAGTGGGCCCGTACCAGAGCCCGATGGAAGACGGCATGCAGCATTTTCATGAGTGGTATAGAGCGCGTACAACCCCCTGAGCCGCTTCGCGCCTCGGTGTCTGCGCCGGAGGCAGGCGACCCTTCGGGACCGTCCAAGCCTGCACAGGCAGGCTTGGAGCCGCGACACCCAGCCCCTTCTCTCGCTATGCGGGAAGGGGACGACACCGGTGGCTGGGCAGAGCCCGTTCCATGGTGTCCGCTGGTACAAGCCGAATGCGAAACCGGATGTGAAACCAGGTTCGGATCGCTATTATTTCAATAGCTTATAGCGCTTTATGGATAAGCGCTAAAGCCCATTTTTACTTCACTTTTACAACCGTATGCAAGCTCTCTGGATGGTGCTCGCCGCACTGCTGTTCGCGAGCATGAGCGTCTGCGTCAAGTTCGCCTCGGAATGGTTCAACTCGGCCGAGCTGGTTTGCTACCGCGGGCTGATCGGCATGGCCCTGTTGGCCTTGCTGGCGCGCTCGCAAGGAGTCACGCTGGTTACGCGCTACCCGCGCATGCATGCGTGGCGGTCGTTCGTTGGCGTGATCTCGCTGGGTGGCTGGTTTTTTGCCATTTCCAAATTGCCACTGGCCACGGCAGTCACGCTCAATTACATGAGCAGTGTCTGGATTGCGGCGTTTCTCATTGGCGCTTCGCTGATGCAGTGGCGCCCCTCGCCCGCCACTCCGCGACCCGAACTGCACGGCACGTTACTGATGACGGTGCTCGCAGGCTTCGCGGGCGTGGTCATGCTGCTGCGCCCCAGCATCGGCCAGGGGCCCGAGCAAGCGCTGGGCGCGCTGGTAGGTTTGTTGTCTGGCATGTGCGCTGCACTGGCCTATATGCAGGTGGTGGCGCTGTCACGGCTGGGCGAGCCCGAGTCGCGTACCGTGTTTTACTTTGCCTTGGGCTCTGCGATCGTCGGAGGGGCCGCTATGGTCGTGGTGGGCGTGTCGCCCTGGCCGGGTTGGCCGGCGCTGTGGGTGTTGCCCGTGGGCGTACTGGCCGCAGGCGGTCAGTGGTGCATGACGCGTGCCTATGCCAGCGCCCACAACCCGCGCGCCACGCTGGTGGTGGCCAACCTGCAGTATTCGGGGATCGTCTTTGGCGCCATTTACGGCATGGCGATATTTGGCGACAAGATCACGCCGCTAGGTTGGAGCGGGATGGCGCTGATCATTGCCAGTGGCATTCTGGCGACACTGCTGCGCGCCCGTGCGACCCCCACCACTGCGCCCTAACGCCGGGCCGCTGGATCTCGGCAGCTCGATCGCGCCGGGGGATCTGGTCGCCTGATCACCGCTGCCGAAAACGGCTGACACGGCGCCGCGGTTTGCGGCGCCGACAATGATTGCACCGTCGGACAGGGTTCAACGCCCAACTCCATCGTCACAGGCCGACTGCTTCATAGGCTCGGCCTCATCCTTAGATAAAGCCAACGCCATGACCCATACCCATCCGTACACCCATTTGATTTCTGCTGAAGAATTGCTGGCATTGCGCGCCAGCGACACGCCCAGCATGGTGTTTGATTGCAGTTTCGAACTCGCGAACTCATCTGGCGGGCACGACGCCTTTCTTGCGGCCCATATTCCCGGCGCGGTGTACGCAGATCTCAACGATGACTTGAGCGCGCCCCACGGCTCGCCGGGCTCTGATGGCAGCATCATCACGGCTCACGATATCGACCGGCCCATGTCCGGTGGGCGCCACCCCCTGCCCACGCGCGAACTGTTTGCCGTATGGCTGTCGAAGGTTGGCTTTGGCAATGGCATGCAGGCCGTGGTGTACGACCAAAACGGCGGCACGTTTTGCGCGCGCCTTTGGTGGATGCTCAAGTGGCTCGGTCACGACGCCGTCGCCGTGCTCGACGGGGGTCTGGCAGCCTGGCGCGAGGCAGGTGGTGAGGTTGCCAACGGCGAAGAGCCGGCACACTTCCAGGCAAATTTCGACCTGAAGGAACCTCTGCGCGAGCTGCGCACCGCCAGCGAAGTGCAGACCCGCCTCGGCGAGTCGGATCAAACATTGGTCGATGCGCGTGCCCCGGAGCGCTACCGCGGCGAGGTGGAGCCGATTGATCCGGTGGCGGGGCATATTCCAGGTGCACTCAGCCGGCCAACCTCGCAGAACTTCGGGCCCGATGGCAAGTTCAAGTCGCCTGAGCAGCTGCGCACTGAGTTCACGCAGTTGCTGGCCGCTCGCCGCCCTGCGAGCGTGGTGCACTACTGCGGAAGTGGCGTGTCGGCGAATCCCAACTTGCTGGCCATGGAACTGGCTGGATTTGGGCAGACGGTACTGTTCGCCGGGAGCTGGAGCGAGTGGTGCAGCGACAAAACCAGGCCCGTTGAGCGGGGCTGAGCTCATTTATTGAGTGCCATAGTGCGCCCGCGGCGTTGCGTGCGTCGGTAAAAATGGGGTTTTACAGGCGCTATTCGCAGCACGCACGCTACCTGCGGTAGCTTGATGCGCAATGCCCGATCCTTGTAAGGGAAACTCCTACAAGCACCCCCCGTAAACCAGACAAATTGCGCAGCCTAGCCCCGACTTAATTTCTTTTTGGCCTGGTTTCACAATCCATTTCACCGGATCGCAAACGCTTGCATAAGGCAAGTAAAGGCGACCCTTCTGAAAAGGATGTGAACCATGAACCACGACCAGATCCTCGGCGAAATTCGCGAAGCCAACCTGACCTACCTGATGCTGGCGCAGACCCTGATCCGCCACGACAAGGCCGAAGCAGTGTTCCGGCTCGGGCTGAACGAAGAATCAGCCGACCTGCTGGCGTCGCTCACTTCCGCACAAGTGATGAAGCTGGCATCCCGCAACACCCTGCTGTGCAGCTTCCGGGTGGACGACAGCCTGGTGTGGAGCCTGCTCACCAACCACGACACACCACGCAAGGTGGGCAATGAAGCCACCAACACGTTGCACGCCAACATCCTGATGGCCAGCCGTGTGTCCGAAGTGATCTGAGGGGCAACGCCTCCGACACCGCCTCATACGCCATTCAGCCATCCGAATCGGGACTGCCATGAACACGCTTGCCCAGACCCCCGCCTCCGCTACTTCTGCTGTTCCTGTCGCGGCTCCGCGCGCTGCGGTCAAAAGCGTGCTGAATGAATCGCGCCAGATCGAACGCGCCGCGTTGCTGATCAACATGGGCGCGCGCATGCAGGTGCTTGAATCGGAAACCACGCTGTCGTATGAGCGGCTGATTCGTCTTTACAAGGAAATCGCTGGCAAGTCCCCGTCCAAAGGTCA
>JBBSRE010000147.1:0-7070 GCA_038243365.1 Burkholderiales bacterium
GTGCTGATCTGCACCTTTCACTCGCTGGGCGTGCGACTGGTGCGGGAAGACGGCAAGCTGCTGGGCCTCAAACCGCAGTTCAGCATTCTGGATACCGACGATGTCACCAGCATCCTGAAAGATGCCGCTGGCGGCACCACGGATGCCGCCACCGCGCGCCAGTGGCAATGGACCATCA
This sequence comes from Burkholderiales bacterium, assembly GCA_038243365.1. Classification (GTDB taxonomy): domain Bacteria; phylum Pseudomonadota; class Gammaproteobacteria; order Burkholderiales; family Burkholderiaceae_C; genus Simplicispira. The sequence continues at coordinate 179 of JBBSRE010000147.1, forward strand.
GCTTGTGGAAGAACATGGGGCTGAACGGCGCGCAAGCGCTGGCACAAGCCAAGGACGACCACGAACGCAGCATTGCGGTGCTGATGCAGCGCTACGAAGAGCGCCTTACCGCCTACCAAAGCGTGGACTTTGACGACCTGATTGGCCTGCCGCTCAAGCTGCTGCGCGACTTCCCCGAAGTGCGTGAGAAATGGCAGCGCCAGCTCGGCCATGTGCTGGTGGACGAATACCAGGACACCAACGCCACCCAGTACGAACTGCTCAAACTGCTGATTGGCGAGCGCGGCCACATGACGGCGGTGGGCGACGACGACCAAAGCATTTACGGCTGGCGCGGCGCCACGCTCGATAACCTGAAACGGTTGCCGCTCGACTACCCCGCGTTGCAGGTAGTGAAGCTGGAGCAGAACTACCGGTCCACCTCCGCCATCCTGCGCGCGGCCAACAACGTCATCGGGCCCAACCCCAAGCTGTACCCGAAGACGCTGTTCAGCGAACTGGGCGAAGGGGACCCCGTGCGCGTGGTCGATGCCGACAGCGAAGAGCACGAAGCCGAGCGCGCCGTGGCGCGCATCCAGAGCCTGCGCGCTGCCGCCAACCCGCCGCCGGCGTGGAAGAGCTTCGCCGTCCTTTACCGCGCCAACCACCAGGCCAAACCGTTTGAAAAGGCGCTGCGCCGCGCCAACATCCCCTACAAGGTGTCTGGCGGCACCAGCTTTTTTGACCGCGCCGAGATCCGCGACCTGTGCGCCTGGTTCCGGCTGTGGATCAACCAGAACGATGACCCGGCGTTTGTCCGCGCCATTACCAGCCCCAAACGCGGCATTGGCCACACCTCGCTGGGGCAGCTCGGCACCTTTGCCACGCAGCACAAGCTCAGCCTTTTCGCGGCCCTGTTCTCGCCCATGCTGCCAGCCGCCCTGCCGCGCCGTGCGCTTGATGGCCTGCACGAGTTTGGTCGTTACGTGAACGACCTGGAATACCGCGCCCGCCAGACGCTGGGCGCCGAGAACGCCCGCGCTTTCCTGGCCGACTGGCTCAAGGAGATCGACTACGAAAAGCACCTCTACGATGGCGAAGACAGCGAGAAAGTCGCCGCAGCGCGCTGGACCAACGTGCTGGAGTTTTGCGACTGGATGGCACAGCGCGCCGGCGGGCAAGTCGACGATACGGCGGGCAGCGTGGTCACCACTGAATCCAAAAGCCTACTGGAAGTCGCGCAGACCATTGCGCTGCTGTCGACCTTGTCGGACCGCGAGAAGGATCAGGATGTGGTCACGCTCTCGACCCTGCACGCCTCCAAAGGCCTGGAGTGGCCGCATGTGATTCTTGCCGGCGTGACCGAGGGCATGCTGCCCTTCAAGCTGGACGACGATGGTGGGCGCCAGCTCAAGGTGAGTGACGAGACGCTGTCGCGGCTGCAAGAAGAGCGCCGCCTGATGTATGTGGGTATCACCCGCGCCCAACGCACGCTGGCGGTGAGCTGGACCAAAAAGCGCAAGAAGGGCCGCGAGATGGTGGCGGCCCAGCCCAGCCGCTTCATTGCGGAAATGGCGCTGTCCGCCGCCACGGCACGCGAAGACCCGCGCGAAAAGCTCAAGGCACTGCGGGCCGAGTTCGCGCAGAAGGCGGCGGCAGGCCTGGCGGCGCCCGGTATGCCGTGATCAGCGGCTCGGCGGCTCGGCGCTGCAACGTTGTGCGCGCACAACGAAACGACAGATAAAAAATGATAGCTTCCAGCGCTTGATGCATAAGCGCTAGCGCCCAAAATTGCGTTCAATTCCGATGCATGAGCGGCACGCAGCGCTCGCTGCAGTGCGGGGAGCGGAAAATGCCGACAAACCCCGACTCGCCGGAGCGTAACAATCGCGTACCCCTGCGCGCGTCGTGTACGCCTTGCAGCGGTGTTTCAGGTGTGCGCCCACGCTGCCTTTCTTCCGGTCTCGTACCTTCTCCTTGATGAAATCTGGTCAACACATGTCTTCCGTCCCCTGCGCCGTAGCTACGCGCCGTCCATCCTCGCTGTTGCCTGCCTTTGGCGCTACCGGTGCGCTGCTACTGGCCGCCCTGGGCGCTGAGCCGGCCTTCGCCCAAGGCGCACTGACCAACGCGGGAATCACCGCCGACGCCGCCTGGCGCAGCTGCAGCGCCATGACCGGCGACGCCAACGCACGCCTGGCCTGCTTTGACAGTTGGGCGCAATCGCAGACGCTGGGCAGGCCCACCACATCCAACGGTGTGCCCCAACCTACCGCCAGCGCCGAAGCCGCCGCGCCCAAAGCCCCCGTGGACACCACGTTACCCGCCACCCGGGTGATCGAAGTGGCGCGCACCGAAGGCTGCCGAGATCCGCAGTACAGCGCCCTCTCGCGCTTCTGGGAGCTGGAGCCAGGCACCGATTGCGGCAGCTTCAGCTTTCGCGGTTACCGGCCCATCAACGTATCGCTCGCCGGCGCCAGCAACGTGAACCGCACGCCGGGCGCCTACAACCTGCCGGCGGACGCCAGCACCCCTTACCGCCGCGCCGAAGCACGTCTGCAACTGTCCGTGCGCACCAAGGTCGTCAGCAACCTGCTGACCCAAGGCGACCCCACGCACAGCGATTCGCTGTGGTTCGGCTACACGCAGCAGTCGTACTGGCAGGTGTTCTCTGGCGACATTTCGCGCCCGTTCCGCTCGACCGACCACGAGCCTGAAATGATGTACGTCTACCCGACTGACGCTCAGCTGCCCTTTGGCTGGCGCTGGCGCTACAGCGGCATCGGCATCTCGCACCAGTCCAACGGGCAAAGCCAGCCACTGTCGCGTAGCTGGAACCGCGCTTACCTGATGACCGGCATTGAGCTGGACGACCGGTGGCGCCTGCAGGCTCGGCTTTGGAAGCGCATCACCGAGAACGCCGCCAACGACGACAACCCCGATATCGTCGACTACTTGGGCCGCGGAGAGCTGCAAGCGTTCTGGAACATGGACAAGGACAACACCTTTGGCCTGACCGTGCGCAGCTCACTCAGCAGCACGCGCCGTGGTTCGGGCCGCCTTGAATGGCTGCAGACGCTGGGCACCGGGCTGGGCGGCGGCAAGAGCAACCTGCGGCTGCACACCCAGTTGTTCTCGGGCTACGGCGACAGCTTGATCGACTACAACCGAAAGCGCACCGTCTTCTCGGTGGGTCTGAGTTTGGTGGACTTCTGACGCTTTGCTTCTGTGCCGCGGCGCTGACTAGGGCAACCCCATCAAGCCGGCCTCGTGCCGGCTTTTTTCATCCAGCTCCCGCATGGCGCCGCAGGGTGGTGTACTTCAAGCGAAGGGCGGTGAGAACCGAGTGCCGGGCTTTCATCGCAAGCCAGTGCATTCCACACATCAGTCGTCAGCGGTTGCTACCCGGACCCTTAGGCGCAGCATGACATCCGGTTACGCATTTCCCCTCAAGTTCTGCGCTTCGCAGCCGAGGCGCCTCCACAATGGCGCGCGCTGGCTTGGTACTTTCAATGCCCAAATGCATCGTGAACAAGACTGTCTTCGCCGTCTTTTTCAGCCATTGCCAGCGCCCTGCGCCTTTGAAAATAAGGTCAAGAGGAGTGCTTACATGGACATGCAATACCAGCTCAAGGCCGGCCACTATTACCTGTACGACATGCGCGATACGCCCAGCGCTGCCACAGGTGAACGCCGCTTCAAGCTCCGGACCGATACCGTTGCGATCGCGTTTGACGCCTATACCGGCGAAGTGCATCAGCACGGGAGCCCGACGCGCATCCAGTCGTGGGCGGCCCACACGCGCCGGCGTTTGCGTGCGGCAGGCGCGCAGGGAGTCGCGAACGACCTGGTGGTCGTCTCCGGCCCGCTTCCCGTGGATGAGCTCAACAAATGTCTGAAGATTTCTGGCTATTGCCGCCGCATGTTCAAGCGCTTGGCGACGCTGCCGCACGGCAAGTTGCAGCATGCGGCTCATCAGCAAAAAGCATGGCAGAAAACGGCTTGAGCGCTTATTCAGCAAGCGCTAGAAGCTACTAAATCGATAGCGACATAAAAACGCGGGCCGATGCGCCCGCGTTTTTCTTCATGGCCGAACAGCCCGTTGCGGGATCATTTGAAACCCCGCGCCACCAGCACGCCTTGCGGCAGCACGATGTAGAGGTGGCCGTCCACGCCGTACTCGATGTGCTGCACCTGCGGCAGCCAGTACGGGGCGGGATCCTTCAGAAAGTCCTCCGGCGTGGCGGCGGTCTTATCGCCCGTCAGCGCCGTCACAGCGCCGTCACAGCGCCGTTGGCCGAGACCTTGTAGAGCCGACCCAATGCACCGCCCAGGCGTCTCTCATTCACCACCAGGCCATCGCCCACCACGGTGAACGTCACCTTTCCAAGCGGCTCTGTCATTACGGCGCGGTTAATCCCGAAATCCACCGTGGACCCATTCTCCAGCCGGTGCCATGAATAGCTGGCGGCGTTCCTTTGCGCAATCACATGGATGCGGCCCTGGTGATCTGCGTCCAGGGCGCGGACGGTCCCGGTGATTCCAAGCGCTACCGGGTCAAGCGTGGCGACCTTGTAGTCGGCGTCGATGGTGCGAATGCGGTCCTCGTCGATGACGTAGAAGCGGCCCTGGGCGTCCACCTCTAGGTCGTGCGGTGCCACGAAGCCCGCCGCTAGGGCTTGCCCGTCCGTTAGCGCAGGCGGCTTGCCGGGCATGCCAGCCTTCAAATTGTCATAGCCCGCACTGTTGCCCGTGAACCGGAAAAGGCCGGGGGTGTAGTAACTCCAACCGCCATGCTCCGTGTACCGCGCCACCTCATCCTTATCGGGCAAGAAGTAGTGGTCACTGATCGCCGCAGCGCAGCCCAGCACAAACGCTTCGCCACTGCCCTCCTTGCGGTGAAAACCGCTCGGGTATCTGACCATGACCGGATGGGAGCCGCCGGCTGTGAGGTAGTCGTTCCTCAACCTCCGAATAAGCCATACCAAAAAGCAAAACTGTGCCCTTCAATACCTGCGCCTCCTCCTCTCACCATCAGTCTCCGCGAAACCCTTCCAGCGATTCGCCCGTGTGGTCGTCTTCACGCAGATCTCCCGGTTCGACCTCAGGCGCCGCATGGCGCACGATAGTCAGTGGCACAGGGCTGACATCCGCCAAGCGCTGTGAGGTAGACCCCAGTAAAGCGCTCCATCCGCCCTGGCCACGCGCGCCAATCACGGCCATATCACACTGATTGCTTTCAATCATGTCTGCCAGCGTACGTGAGGGGGTGCCAATGCCTATCTGGGTGGTGTACGGCACTTGGGCCAGGTCAAGCAGTGCGCATGCGTCGGCTATCAAATCTCTGCCCGCCGCCACGCTGGCTTTCGCAATCAGGTCCGGATCTCGCGAGGTCACCATTTCGTACAAGGTTGCCGGTTCTTGCACGTTGGCAACAACCACTTCCGCCCGCAGACCGCTCTGCACCAATCCCGTAACGTGGTGAACGGCGTCTAGCGCCAGCGTAGAGCCATCGACGGCGATCAAAATTTTTGTCATGGCACTCTTTCTTTTAATGGGATGCTGTTGCGACCAGTGTAGCCAAGCAGGGCCGCCAGCAGTGGACGCGCGGCGGCGTGCCAGCGCCCCCTTCGGGGACAATCAGTCCCACTATGCTGAAGTTCGACCTCCTCACCACCGACCCCATCAGCCACGCCCGCCGCGCGGCGCTCACGCTCAACCACGGCGTGGTGCAAACGCCTGTCTTCATGCCGGTCGGCACCTATGGCACCGTCAAAGGCGTGATGCCGCAAAGCTTGCACGACATGGGTGCGCAGATCATCCTGGGCAACACCTTTCATTTGTGGATGCGCCCTGGCCAGGACGTGATGCAAAGCTTTGGTGGTCTGCACGCTTTTGAGCAATGGCACAAACCCATCCTCACCGATTCGGGAGGATTCCAGGTGTGGAGCCTGGGCGCGATGCGCAAGATCACCGAAGAAGGCGTGACGTTTGCCAGCCCGGTCAATGGCGACAAGCTCTTCATGTCGCCCGAGGTGAGCATGCAGATCCAGACCACGCTCAACTCCGACATCGTGATGCAGCTCGACGAATGCACGCCGTATGAGACCAAAGGCGTGCTGACCAGCGAGGCTGATGCTCGCAAAAGCATGGAGATGAGCCTGCGCTGGGCGCGGCGCAGCCAGGACGAATTTGCCCGCCTGCAAAACCCCAATGCATTGTTCGGCATCGTGCAGGGCGGCATGTTTACGGGTCTGCGCGAGGAATCGCTGGCACAGCTGGTCGACATGGACTTCCCTGGCTACGCCATTGGCGGCGTCAGCGTAGGCGAACCCAAGGACGAAATGCTGGCCATCATGGCCCACACGCCGCACCTGCTGCCAGCGCACAAGCCGCGCTATTTGATGGGCGTGGGCACCCCTGAAGATTTGGTGCAGGGCGTGGCCGACGGGGTGGACATGTTCGATTGCGTGATGCCCACCCGCAACGCCCGCAATGGCACGCTGTTCACCCGCTACGGCGACCTGAAAATTCGCAACGCCCGCCACAAGACCGACCACCAACCACTCGATACCACCTGCACCTGCCACGCCTGCGCGGGGTCATCAGGTATCTCGTGGGACGCGGGGGGACGCGGCGGTTTTAGCCGCGCCTACCTGCACCATCTGGACCGCTGCGGTGAAATGCTCGGCCCCATGCTGAGCACCATTCACAACCTGCACTACTACCTGAATCTGATGCGCGAAGTACGTGAGGCGCTGGACGCAGGGCAGTTTGCGCAGTTCCGCTTGCAGTTCAAGGCCGACCGGGCACGCGGCGTATAGGCAGCAAGGCCTGTCCACAGCCGAGATGCTTCTTTTTTAATAGCGTCTCGCGCTTACTCCATAAGCGCTACAGGCCTATTTTCTTTCTA
>JBBSRE010000148.1:0-7068 GCA_038243365.1 Burkholderiales bacterium
CCCAACCACCGGCTGGGCACGCTGGTGGAGTACCACGGCATTGCCAGCGCCGGCCCTGCGCACCGAGCGCTGGCAGACGCCAGCGTGACGGCGCAGATGCTGCTGCGCATGCAGAACCATCTGCGCCTGCACTGGGACATCGCCACACCCGACCACGCCTTCCTGCTCGCGCTACAAGCGTGCGCCAAAGCCCGTCTGCCCGATTTTTTGGTGCGCCGCTCGCGTGGCGGAGGGTTGGAAGCAGAGATCAGTGACGCAGTGTCACCAGGAACGCCGGCGCCGCTTGTTTTTTCAGCGCGCAGGCCGGTTGACCTTGAGCCAGACCCGACAACACCCCAGGTTCACGAGCGGACAAAGGTCAGCAGTCGACCCTTGTAGGCCGGCACACCAGGAGAGGCTGCTGCGTCCAACCGCTCTTGGGCGGCCTCGAAACCCAGCGTCTGCATCTGGCGCAGAAACACGGCGCGGTTGCCTCGGTCCGGGTCGACGATCCACACCTCGGCGCTGTCGCTCGCGTGGCGTCCAATGAAACCGGCCAACACACTGCTGGCATCCCGGTCGTACAGCAGATCGCTGCCAATCAGCAGGTCATAACGGCCCCGCAGCGTCGTTGAATGCGGAACTGCCGCCAGCCGCTCTGCTTGCGGTTCTGGTGCCTGCCAAGCCCCGTGCCGGTAATCCATGGGCGCCAGTGCATTGAGCAAGAGGTTTGCTCTGAGAAACCGGGATGCCAAAGGGTGGCAGTCACTGGCAGTGATGTCCAGGCCCAACCGGTGCCCGACCAGACTGGGCAACGCCAGACCGCAGCCCAGTTCCAGCACGCGCTCGCCTGGCCGGGCCTCCCGCGCCGCCAAGCGTTGCGCCAGCCGGGCGCCCGAGGGCCACAACAGCCCAAAGATGGGCCATGTGGCCGATGAAATCCCGACGCGCAAAGCCAACCCGAGCGGGTCAGAAAACTGCTGGTGGTCGAGCAGCGAGCGAATTTGCAGATCGGCGACGCCGACTACGGCGATGCTCTGCTGCTTGGTGGCATAGCCGAGGGACATCGCGAACGCACCGCATCGGGTGCGCGCCTGTGGGAAAGGCGACCATTGTGCGCTTGTCACGTCTCGCGTCAGCTGGTGATTCCATCGCCAAGCGTACACGGCAGAGAAGCAGCAAACACAACATCTGCGCGCTTGCGCTACGCTTGGCACCATGCGTTTGATTGCCACCTTCGGTCTGCTGCTGGCTCTGCTGGTGAGCGGCTGCAGCACCTCCCCTTCGTCGTCGTCTGCTGCGCGCCATTCACGCGTTGATCGCGGCACACCTTCCACGCTTTCAACCGATCAGGCAAGCAGCATCGCGATCCACGCCCTCGGGCTGGTGGGCACGCCGTATCGCTACGGTGGCAACACGCCGGACACCGGTTTCGACTGCAGCGGGCTGATCGGCTATGTGTACCGCAGCGAAGTGGGCACACCGCCGCCGCGTACCGTGGCCCGGCTCGGCGCCTGGGGCGAGCCTGTGGAGCTGGACGGCCTGCGCACTGGCGATCTGGTCATCTTCGGGCGCAGCCGAGCGCCCTACCACGCAGGCATCTACGTGGGCGAAGGGCGCTTTGTGCATGCGCCATCCACGGGCGGCACCGTGCGCCTGGATGTGCTCACCTCTGGCTACTGGGCAGGGCAGAATTCAGCCTACCGGCGCCCCTGAGCCGCAGCGCGCCTGCGTCCGGCGCTGAGCGGCGTTTTCAGTAGCGCCAACCCTCGCGCGACAATCGGCGCATGAGTCTCCACGCCACCTCGCGCCCTGCCGCGCTCACTACCCACGACACCACGCGCATCGACGACACGCGCATCAAGGCGGTGCGCCCGCTGATCACGCCGGCGCTGCTGCAGGAATGGCTGCCCGCGCCCGACGCGGTGCAAGCGCTGGTGGAGAGCAGCCGCGCCGCCATCTCCCGCGTGCTGCACGGCACCGACGACCGGCTGATCGTGGTGGTCGGACCCTGCTCGATTCATGACCATGCGCAGGCGATGGAGTACGCCCGTTTGCTCAAGACCCAAGCCGAGCAGCACGGCCAAGATTTGCTGATCGTGATGCGCGTCTATTTTGAAAAACCTCGCACCACCGTAGGCTGGAAGGGCTACATCAACGACCCGCATCTGGACGGCAGTTTCGCCATCAATGAAGGCCTGGAAATGGCGCGCCAGTTGCTGCTCGATGTGCTGGCGCTGGGGCTCCCGGTAGGAACCGAGTTTCTGGATCTGCTCAGCCCGCAATTCCTGAGCGACCTGGTGTGCTGGGGCGCCATTGGCGCGCGCACGACCGAGAGCCAGAGCCACCGCCAGCTGGCGAGCGGGCTGTCGTGCCCGGTAGGTTTCAAGAACGGCACCGATGGCGGCGTCAAGGTGGCGACCGACGCCATTCAGGCCGCGCAAGCACCGCACGCCTTCATGGGCATGACCAAGATGGGCCAGGCTGCCATTTTTGAAACCCGTGGCAACGACGACTGCCACGTAATCCTGCGCGGCGGCAAGGCGCCCAACTACAGCGCCGCCGAGGTCGATGCCGCGTGTGGTCTGCTGCGCGCCGCCGGCCTGCGCGAGCAGGTGATGGTGGACGTCTCGCACGCCAACAGCAGCAAGCAGCACCAGCGTCAGATCGAGGTCGCTGGCGATGTGGCCGCGCAGGTGGCAGCAGGGGAGCAGCGCATCGTCGGTTTGATGATCGAGAGCCACCTTGAAGAGGGCCGCCAGGACATCGTGCCGGGCCAGACCCCGCGCGCCGGCGTCTCGGTGACGGACGCCTGCATCAGCATGGCGCAGACGGAACCGGTGCTGGCGCGGCTCGCTGCTGCGGTGCGCCAACGCCGGGAAAAACGCGGCGGCCCACCTTAAATTTGATAGCTGGACGCGCTTACTGGATAAGCCTTAGAGGGCTAAATGACCTCAACATCACTTACGCCAGTGTTATCGCCTCGACCCGGGCCAGCGCCCGGGAGGCACCGCCCAACTGCGCTGCCAGGCGCTGCACACGCTTGAGGATGAGATGCGCGTCGTGCTCCCAGGTAAAGCCGATGCCGCCGTGCACCTGCACGCCCACGTGCACCATCTGCTGGGCCGCGTCGATGGCGGTGAACTCGGCGGCGGCGCAGGCAAAACGCCAGTCGCTCAGCCGGCCGTCCAGCGCGGCGGCAGCGTACAGCGCTGCCAGGCGCGCGTTGTCGATGCCCATCCACGCGTTGGCGAGCTGGTGCTTGATGGCCTGATAAGTGCCAATCGGTTTGCCAAACTGTTCGCGTTCTCGCGCGTAAGCGCAGGCCATGTCAAGCGCAGCGGCCGCGGCGCCAAGCAACTCGGCCACCAGAGACTGGCGATAGCCTGCTAAGGCAAGAGCGCGGCCTAGGGCGCTGATGTCGAGCATGATCCATTCGGGCTGCGGCAGACTGGAGTCTTGAGACAGCGTGCTTTCGATGCGCGCCTGGCGCACGGTGACGTCCAGCGGTGCCGCCTCGAGTTGCGCCGCGCGCGGGTCCAACGCCAAGCGCACCGGCTGGGGGCCGTCATGCAGGCCGCGCACCCACAGCGCGTGTGAGCACTGACCGGCGTGATCCCTGTGCTGCCCTTGCTCCAGCGCGCACTGAAAAGCGCTCTGGCCCGTGGCAATCTCCGCCACCCAGTGCAGCAAGGTAGCGTCGGGTGTATTTGACTCCCGCAGCAGCAAGGGCAGCAGCACCGCGCTGGTCGCCAGCGGCAGATTCAGCAGCTGGCGTCCAGCGGCTTCTGCAATCAAGAACGCTTCGCACTGACCCAGGCCGAGGCCGTCATGCGCTTCCGGCACGAGGAGGGCGAGCCAGCCCATGTCGGCCATATCTCGCCACAGCGTCTGCTGTGATTCGTCTGACCAGGGCAGCGCTTGGCGCGCACGTGCCAGCGGATGGCGCTCAGCAAAAAAGCGGCGCGCCGACTCCTGCAGCATCTGCTGCTCGTTGTTCAGGGCAAAGTCCATGGCAAGGATCTCGTCAGTTCTTCGGCAGGCCCAGCATTTGCTCGGCCAGGATGTTGCGCTGCACTTCGGAGGTGCCCGCGAGGATGGTTTCCGCACGCGACCAGAGGTAGTCGCGAACCCATGCCGACGCTCGCGGATCGCTGCTGGTGGGCTCGGGGCCGACCCAAGCGCGATCGCCCAACAGGTCAACGGCAGTGGCCAGCAGCTTCTGGTGCGACTCGCTCCAGTGCAGCTTGGTCGACGATCCCTCGGGACCGGGAGGTCCGCCGCGCAGCGCACTGGTGAGGGCGCGCCAGGATTTGAGTTTCAGCACATGGCTGTCCACCGCCAGCCGAGCCAGGTCACGGCGCAGGTGTGGGTTCTCCAGCGCTGGGCGTCCGTCCTCTTGCACCGTCTCCGCCGCCAGCTGCTGCAGGGCCTTGAGCTCCTGGGCGAAGCGCACCTGGCGCGGGATGAAATAGGTGCCTCGCTCGAAACTGGCGGCAGCCATGGCCAGGCGCCAGCCGCCGTTCTCTTCGCCGACGAGCGCGTCGACGGGCACGCGCACGTTCTCAAACACCACCTCGTTGAAGTCGGATTCGCCGGTGATCTGGCGGATCGGCTCAACGCGCACACCCGCGCTTTTCATGTCGACCAGCAAAAAGCTGATGCCTTTGTGGCGCACCGAATCGGGGTCGGTGCGCGCCAGCACAAAGCAGTAGTCGGCAATGTGCGCAAAGGAAGTCCAGATCTTGTGCCCGTTGAGCACATAGTGGTCGCCATCGCGCACCGCGCGCGTTCTGAGCGAGGCCAGATCGGAGCCAGAGCCAGGCTCTGAGTAGCCCTGGCACCACACGTCGCGGTTGCTCAGGATGCCGGGGAGGTAGCGCTGCTTTTGTGCGTCGCTGGCGAAATGGATCAGCGTGGGCGCCAGGATTCCGTGCCCAATGATGTTGACGCCCAGCGGTGCGCCGATGCGCGCCTGCTCCTCGTGAAAGAGGGCTTGGCGAGTCAGGGGCAGAGCCTTGCCGCCGTATTCAGCCGGCCAGCCGAGGCCTGCCCACCCCGCCTGGCAAACATGGTCTTCCCAGGCGCGGCGCCAGATCAGGTCATTGGCATCAATGGCGCCGTTCCACTGCGTTTTGAAGCGCGGGAACTCGTCCTCGAACCAGCGGCGCAGCGTAACGCGAAAGGCTTCATCTTCTGCCGAGTAGCCCACTTGCATGCGTGTTTTCCTGTGTATCCGTGACGTTAAAAATGAGTGCGGGCGCAGCGGCATCGACGCTGCGCCCGCGTGAACGCATGCGGTCTCAGTTCGCTTTGGCGCCGGAGTCTTTGACCACTTTGGCCCACTTGACGATGTCCTGCTTCAGGAAGGCGCTGAACTCATCGGGCGTATTGCCGATGATGTCCAGGCCCAGCGTGCGAAATTTCTCCTGCACTTCTGGTTCCTTGAGAACCTGCGCCACTTCGTTGTGGAGCTTGTTGATCACTGCAGGCGGCGTACCGGCCGGTGCCACCAGACCCAACCAGGGCATGGCTTCGTAGCCAGGCAGACCCGATTCCGCCACGGTGGGCGTGTCAGGCAGCGACTTGGAGCGCTGAGCAGTCGTTACGGCCAGCAGCTTCAACTTGCCGTCCTTGATGAACGGCCCTGACGAGGCAAAGGCATCAAACATCACGTCAAGCTGGCCGCCCACCATGGCCGCGAGGGCTGGCGAGCTGCCCTTGTAAGGGATGTGCTGCATCTGCACGCCGGCGACGCTTTTGAACAGCTCGGCTTCCAGGTGCGTGGACGTGCCCGCACCGACTGAGCCGTAGTTGGCCTTATCGGGGTTGGCCTTGAGCCAGGCGGTCAATTCAGCGACGTTTTTGACCGGCATGCTGGGTTGCACCACCAGCACGTGCACCACCGAGGCGACCTGCGTGACCGGCGCAAAATCCTTGATCGGGTCGTAGTTGACCTTGGAATACAGGCTCGGCGCAATGCCGAGTGACGAGGCAGCCATCAACAGCGTATAGCCATCGGCCGGCGCCCGCGCCACGTATTCCGAGGCAATCATGGTGCCGGCGCCGGGGCGGTTTTCCACGATGACCGGCTGGCCCAACCGCTTGTTGAGCCGCTCTGCCAGCAGGCGCGACATGATGTCGGTGGCACCGCCGGGCGAGAACGGCACCACGATGGTGACCGTCTTGTTGGGGAAGGTCTGCGCTGCGAGGCTTCCAGTGAAAGTTGCAGCCGCCAGGGCCACGCAGGCCATTGCTTTCTTGAACATCGTTTTGTCTCCTGAGATTTAGGGTTGGGGGTTGGACATCAGGACGAGCGCATCCAGCGCACGCACTCCCTGTCCTTCTTCTTTCACCAGCAGCGGGTTCACCTCCACCTCGTCTGCCTGCTCCTGCAGCGCCAACACGGCGCGTGAAAATCCGGCGATGGCCTGGCAAGTTGCCTGCACATCGCCCATTGGCCTGCCGCGGTAGCCCGCGAGCAATGGAAATGCCTTGAGTTCGCCCAGCATCGTGCGGGCCATGGCTTCGTCCACCGGCAGCAGGCGGTGGCTCACATCCTTGTAGATTTCGGTCAGCACGCCACCCAGGCCTACGGTGAGCGTCATGCCGAACACCGGGTCGCGCGTGGCTCCCAGAATCAGTTCGGCCACGCCCGACTCCATCTTTTGCAGCACCACGCCTTCGATATTCGCGTCGGGCGCATAGCGGCGTGCCGAAGCCATGACCTCGTCGAACGCCTGGCGCACTTCGGTTGCGGACTGAAGTCCGAGGCGTACGCCGCCGGCTTCGGTCTTGTGGGCGATGTCGGCGCTGAGCACCTTCAGCACCACCGGGAAGCCCAGGCGCTCTGCTGCGGCAGCGGCTTCGTCGGCGCTGGTGGCGACGGCTTCATCAACCGGCCGCACACCATGGGCCGAGAGGTACTGCTTGGTGCGGTATTCGTCGGCACGCTCGGGCAGCGGCGCGCGTGGTGGCGCGGCCTGCTGGCGTACCTGCAGCCAGGGGGTGTGCTTGCGCCGCTCTTGCCACAGCAAAAACGGCGACAGGGCAGACACGGCCACACCGATGTCCTCGAACACCGGCACC
>JBBSRE010000149.1:0-7045 GCA_038243365.1 Burkholderiales bacterium
ATGACGATTGCAGTAAGTGCGCCGGGGGCAGCTCAGTGCAGGCCTCCGTATTTGTCTTCCCGAATAATGCGGGGCGTGACTTCACGAGGCTCGATGGAGACCGGTTCATAAATGACGCGGCGCTGATCAGCGTCATACCGCATCTCGACGTGGCCGGACAAGGGGAAATCCTTGCGGAAAGGGTGACCGATGAACCCGTAGTCGGTCAGAATGCGCCGCAGGTCTCCATGACCTTCGAACACCACTCCGTACAAATCAAACGCTTCCCGCTCGTACCAGACAGCGGAATTCCACAATTCGCTCACCGAATCGACCAGCGGGAAGTCGTCATCCGCGCAAAACACCTTGACGCGCAAGCGTTGGTTCAAGCTGACCGACAAGAGCTGAGACACCACGCTGTAGCGCGGCCCATCAGCTCCAATGTCGCGGTAGGTGGAATGATCGACGCCGCACAGATCAAGCAATTGCTCGAACTGACACGAAGAGTCGTCCCTGAGCACCTGCATGGCTTGCAGGTAGCGTGAGGCAGGAATCACCGCGATCACTTCGCCCAGCAACACGTGCACGTCGCTAGCCAAATCCCCCAGCGCGGTGGCAACGGCAGTTCGAACGGCTTCAGGACGCAGGGCGACGGATGTCATGCTCAACCTCTCAGACACGGGCGATGGTGTTGGTGCGGCGAATCTTCTGCTGCAACTGAATGATCCCGTAGATCAACGCCTCCGCAGTGGGCGGGCAGCCAGGGACATAAACATCCACCGGCACGATCCGATCGCATCCGCGCACCACCGAATAGCTGTAGTGGTAGTAACCGCCGCCGTTGGCACAGGACCCCATGGAGATCACCCAACGAGGCTCACTCATTTGGTCATACACCTTGCGCAGCGCCGGCGCCATCTTGTTGCACAGAGTTCCCGCCACAATCATCAAATCCGACTGGCGCGGGCTGGCCCGAACAACTTCCGCGCCGAAGCGCCCGATGTCATACCGTGCAGCGGCCGCGTGCATCATCTCCACAGCGCAGCATGCAAGCCCGAATGTCATGGGCCAGAGGGAGCCCGTCTTGGCCCAGTTCACCACCGAGTCGTAACTCGTGGTGACGAAGCCCTCCTTCATAACGCCTTCAATCATGGAATCGATCCTTGTTCGAGCCGGCTACTCCCAATCCAGGGCGCCCTTTTTCCACTCGTATGCAAACCCGACCACCAGAATGGCCAAAAAGATGGAAACCGCGGCAAACCCCACCAATCCCACCTCCTGAAGCGACACCGCCCAAGGAAAGAGAAACGCAATTTCAAGATCAAAAAGAATGAACAAGATCGCCACCAAATAATAGCGAACGTCAAACTTCATCCGCGCGTCCTCAAACGCTTCGAAGCCGCACTCATAAGGAGAGTTCTTCTGCGGATCCGGCCGATTGGGGCCGAGCACATAACCCAGCGCCAGAGGAACGACTCCCACGGCAATGCCGACGAGGATGAACAAAAGAACGGGGAGATACTGATCGAGGTTCATCTTGTGGATGCGCTCACCGCTGAGGCCCGCTGCGCACGCAACCCGCTGAATGGGATTACGGGCAGGCCTGAATTTTGGTGCCGTCGGCGAGACTCGAACTCGCACAGCTTTCGCCACTACCCCCTCAAGATAGCGTGTCTACCAATTTCACCACGACGGCTAAGTCTTGTCTGGATGGCGTGAGGACCAGTCGGCTTTGGCTCTCCAGACAGTCCGGTATTCTACTCCGGAAAAACCCTGCTCTCAGGGTGCGGAACGCAGAAAAGCACGCTTACTTGGTAGGAATCTGTCCGGCCCCGCTAGCGGGGACAGCCGGCACAGTCGAAGCGGGGTTCAGTGTGGATGGAGCAGCCGTTTCCGAGCCCGCAGGAATCGTTTCTGCAGCAGTACCCGCCTTATTGGCGGCAGGGACGGTAACGCCTGCTGGTGCTGTGACGGCCGTGCTCTCCAGTACGCTTCCGCTGCTTGCTGGACGCGCTCCACCGAAATAGGCCAACGCCAGAGTCGTGGCAAAGAAAGTGGCTGCTAAAACTGCAGTGGTGCGAGACAAAAAGTTCGCGCTGCCGCTGGCACCAAAAAGGCTGCCCGAACTTCCGCTGCCGAAGGCAGCACCCATGTCAGCGCCTTTTCCGTGCTGGATCAGAATCAGGCCGACCATGGCAAGCGCTGCGAGGATCTGTGCAGCCAAAATCACGTTCACAAGAACATTCATTCTCAAAGTACTCCGTTGTGTTGTCTCATGCGCGCAGCGCTTGCTGCGCGGCGGAAATGATGCTGAGGAAGTCAGGCGCCTTCAAAGACGCCCCACCCACCAGCCCGCCATCGATATCGGGTTCGGCCAGCAACAAGGCCGCATTTGCTGCGTTCATGCTGCCGCCATAGAGCAGCCGCATTCCTGCGGCGTGTTGGGTGGCAGCTGCCAATTGAGCGCGAAGCGCAGAGTGAACGACTTGTGCCTGGGCAGGCGTCGCGGTCTGCCCCGTGCCAATCGCCCAAATGGGCTCATAGGCCACCACCACCTCGCTGATGCAGCGCCCGTTGACATGAATCACCGCAGCCAGCTGGCGTCGCACCACTGCCTCTGTCTGTCCGGCCTCCCGCTCTGCCAAGGTCTCGCCGACACAGACAATCGGCGTAATGCCGGCGGCCAATGCACGCTGCGCCTTGGCAGCAACGCTTGCGTCCGTCTCACCGTGCAGTTGGCGACGCTCGGAATGCCCTACCAGCACAAAGCGAGCGCCGAATTCAGCCAACATGGCTGCTGACACTTCGCCTGTGTAGGCGCCAGCGTCATGCTCCGACACATCTTGCGCTGCGACAGCCAGCGCGCTGCCAGCACACAGCTCGCGCACCTGCGCGAGATACGGGCCAGGCACCGCAACCGCCACGTCGCAAAGAGCATGGTCCATTGACTCGCCACGCAAAGCGTCCAGCAGGCTCTGATTGGCCTGCAGACTGCCGTTCATCTTCCAGTTGCCAACGATGAGCTTCTTTTTCATGGCGTCCACGTCAATACAATCTTTCCTACATGGTCGCTCGACTCCATCAGTGCATGGGCCTCTGCCGCCTGCACCGCGGGGAACGTGGCGTAAACCACGGGAGACACTGCTCCTGAGTCGAACAATGGCCAAACTTGCTCGCGCAACTGGCGCGCAATGGCTGCTTTGAAAGCAACCGAGCGAGCTCGCAAAGTGGAGCCCGTAATTACCAACCGACGACGTAAAACCAAACCCGCATTCACTTGCGCTGCTGTGCCGCCCTGCACCGCGATGATGACCAAGCGAGCATCTTCTGCCATGCAGTCGATTTCGCGCGCCACATAGTCACCGGCAACCATATCCAGAACGACATCCGCGCCACGCCCCTCTGTCATCCGAAGAACCTCTTCTTCAAACTTCTGGGTGTGGTAATTGATGGCGTGATCGGCCCCCAGGGCAATACAGCGCTGGCACTTTTCATCTGAGCCAGCCGTCACGATGACGGTTGCACCCCGGGCCTTGGCGATCTGGATTGCGGTCACGCCGATTCCGCTGCTGCCGCCTTGCACCAGCAGCACCTCACCCTTTTGAAGACGCCCGCGATCAAAGACGTTGCTCCACACCGTGAAAAAAGTCTCGGGAAGCGACGCCGCCTCTACATCGGTCAACGTGGCAGGAATCGGCAAACATTGTTCAATAGGAACCACGCACAACTCGGCATAGCCTCCACCCGCCACCAGGGCGCACACGCGCTGACCGATTTCCAAGCCTGCTTCAGCCAGCGCCAACTGATCGCCGGACTCGATCACACCCGCGACCTCCAGCCCGGGAATGTCGGAGGCGCCCGCCGGAGGCGCGTAATGCCCTTTTCGTTGCAGTACATCAGGCCTATTGATTCCGCTGGCCGCAACGCGCACCAACGCTTCACCTGCACCGGCCGTAGGCGTCGGGCGCTCGGCCAGCCGCAAAACGTCTGGCGCACCGAACGAAGTAATCTCAATTGCACGCATAAATTGGGGGCCTGAATTTTAGTGATTTTAGGCTGTAGCGCATACGCGGCATGCGCTAGGAGCTATTAAATCAATAGCATTCAGACTTCGCCCTCGGTCGACCGAGGCTGCGACGCACTTTGCTGCTGCTCCGCATCTCGGTCGCGCGGTGGCTGCTCCGCGCGGTCGCGGCGCTCACCACGGTCCTGCCGCTCTCCGCGCGGCTGGCGATCACCACGATCTGCCGGAGCTGACCGATCGTCTGCGCCGTTGGTGCGCTCGGCCAAGGCCTTCATCGACAGTTTTACGCGACCCTTTTCATCCGTCTCCAGCACTTTGACGCGGACGATCTGGCCTTCGGTCAGGTAGTCGCCCACACGCTCGACACGCTCATGAGCGATCTGGCTGATGTGCAGCAAACCATCCTTGCCGGGCAGCAGGTTGATCAGTGCGCCGAAATCAAGAATCTTGGTCACCGGGCCCTCGTACACCTTGCCGATTTCGACTTCGGCGGTGATCTGCTCGATGCGGCGCTTGGCTTCGTCGGCGCGATCGCTGTCTGTCGACGCGATGGTGATGATGCCGCTCTCGTCGATGTTGATCTGGCAACCCGTCTCTTCGGTCAGCGCGCGAATCACCGAACCGCCCTTGCCGATCACGTCGCGGATCTTCTCGGGGTTGATCTTCATGGTGTAGAGCTTGGGCGCGAAGCTGCTGACCTCGGTCTTGGCTTCACCCATGGACTTTTGCATCTCGCCCAGAATGTGCATGCGCGCTTCCTTGGCCTGCGCCAAAGCAACCTGCATGATTTCCTTGGTGATGCCCTGGATCTTGATGTCCATCTGCAGTGCCGTGATACCGGCAGTGGTACCCGCCACCTTGAAATCCATATCGCCGAGGTGATCCTCGTCGCCCAGGATGTCGGTCAGCACGGCAAAACGGTTGTCGTCCTTGATCAGACCCATGGCGATACCTGCCACGTGCGCCTTCATCGGCACGCCCGCATCCATCAACGACAAACAGCCACCGCAGACCGAAGCCATCGACGAAGAACCGTTGGATTCTGTGATCTCAGAGACCACGCGCATGGTGTAAGGAAACTCTTCCTTGCTTGGCAGCACGGCGATCAGCGCGCGCTTGGCCAGCCGGCCGTGGCCGATTTCGCGGCGCTTGGTCGAACCCATGCGGCCTACTTCGCCGGTGGCAAAGGGAGGCATGTTGTAGTGGAACATGAAGTGGTCTTCGTACTCGCCCATCAGCGCGTCAATGCGCTGCGCATCGCGTCCGGTGCCAAGAGTGGAAATCACCAGCGCCTGCGTTTCGCCGCGCGTGAACAGCGCAGAGCCGTGCGTGCGGGGCAGAACGCTCGTGCGAATTTCAATGGGACGCACGGTGCGTGTATCACGACCATCGATGCGTGGCTCGCCCGCCAGAATCTGGCTGCGCACAATCTTGGCTTCGATGTCGAAGAGCATGCCCTCGACTTTCACTCCGTCGAACTCGACACCCTGCTCTTTCAAGGCTGCCTTGACGGACGCGTAGGCATCGCGGCACGCGTGCGTACGGGTCTGCTTGTTGCGGTTCTGGTAAGCAGCACGCAGCTTTTCTTCGCCCAATGCATTCACTTTGGCAATCAGTGATTCGTCCGCGGCAGGGGCCGACCAGTCCCACATGGGTTTGCCGGCATCGCGCACCAGCTCGTGGATGGCATTGATGGCCAGCTTGCTTTGCTCATGGCCAAACACGATGGCGCCCAGCATCACATCCTCCGGCAGCTGTTGCGCTTCCGATTCGACCATCAGCACGGCCGCTTCGGTGCCTGCCACGATCAGATCCATTTGGCTGCTCTTGCGCGCCGTCTGGCCCGGGTTAAGCACGTATTCGCCATTGACATAACCCACGCGGGCGGCGCCAATCGGGCCATTGAACGGGATACCCGAAATCGCCAACGCGGCGCTCGACGCGATCAGTGCGGCGATGTCGGCATCGACTTCTGGATTCAGCGAAATGGTGTGGATGACCACATGCACTTCATTGAAGAAACCTTCTGGGAACAGCGGGCGAATCGGGCGATCGATCAGGCGGCTGGTCAGCGTTTCGTGTTCGCTGGGCTTGGCTTCACGTTTGAAAAAGCTGCCGGGAATCTTGCCTGCAGCGTAGGTCTTCTCGATGTAGTCGACGGTAAGCGGAAAGAAATCCTGCCCAGGCTTGGCGCCCTTGGAGGCCACCACGGTGGCCAGCACCACGGTGTCGTCGATGTTCACCAGCACGGCGCCGGATGCCTGACGGGCCATCTCGCCCGTTTCCATCACTACGGTCTTGTCGCCCCATTGGAACGTCTTGCTGACTTTATTGAAAATGCTCATTTTTGCTCCTGAATAAATAGCTGGTAGCGCACCACCAGTAAGCGCTGCAGCCCAATCAGAACACGATGCCATTCCAGTGGGCTCGCACGCGAACGCCCCTTGGAATGACACAGCTTCGATCCGTTGTGACTGCCAGCAAAGTAAAAAACGCCTGAGCTAGAACCCTAACCCAGGCGTTTTCCATGACCGTACGCTTATTTGCGCAGGCCGAGTTTCGCGATCAGATCAACATAACGCTGACCGTCTTTTGCTTTGAGGTAGTCCAGCAGCTTGCGGCGGCGGCTCACCATGCGGAGCAAACCACGACGACCGTGGTGATCCTTGGCGTGCTGCTTGAAGTGAGGCATCAGTTCGTTGATGCGGGCCGTGAGCAGTGCAACTTGCACTTCCGGGCTACCGGTGTCGTTGGCAGAACGGGCGTTGGCCTGGACGACCTCAGCTTTGATGGAGGATGCGATCATTTTGAATTTCCTGATATGGCCAGCTGACGAACGCAAAAGCGCTTAGCAACAGGCACTGTCTTACTTGCGCCAGAAGCTGGAAGGGCCACCGGCGTGCGTCTTGCACAATGCAAAACGTGCGGATTATAACGCGGAGCAATTTTTTTGACCGCCATGCACCACAGCGGTCGCAATCACCCCATCGACGAGCATCGCCTGCCCATGCGGGTATATGCGAAGCGCTATGTTGGAACGTA
>JBBSRE010000150.1:0-7036 GCA_038243365.1 Burkholderiales bacterium
CCGCAGTGCGGGTTCGGGCGCTTCGGCCTGTGCCAGCGACAGGCGCAGTTCAGAGAGTCGGATCATGGTGCGTGTGGCCCGTGGTGATCAGGCAACGTCCTCAGGGGGCCGCATGATACGGGTGCGGTGCGCAGCCCGTCTGTGTGGCACCCACTTCTCATTCAAAAAGAATAGCGCTTCGCGCAATACCAGTAAGCGCTGAAGCCCCAAAACGCTAAACTTTTTGCTTGTCGCGCACCAACAGTTCGGTTGCCGCCAGACCTGCGCTTGCCAGCAGCAATGGCACAAAGTAGTACAGCGCGCGGTAGGCCAGCAGGGCGGCGAGCACCTGCGTTTTGGACAGGTCGTCGCCCGCCAACATAGCCACACCCACCGATTCCATTACGCCCAGGCCTGCGGGGACGCGCAGAACCAAGCCGGCGACCGCTCCCAGCATCACCGTTGCAAGTGCTGCGGGATAGGCCACTTGGCCTTGCAGCACGGCCCAGAGCGCAGCGCCCATCAGCATCCAGTTCGCGCACGACACCGCCACTTGCCACAGTGCCAGCGGCCAACGAGGAAGCGCAAAGCAGTGGCCGCGCACCGAGAGCGCCTGCCCGCCGCGCCGGACGCACAGCGCCAGGTAGGCCATCGGCACCAGCGCCAGCAAGGCGCCACCGGTGCGCCACTGCACCGCCGTGGCCGACCAGCCGAATACTTCAGGCGGTATCCACATCCAAGGCAAAACGGCCGCCAGTAACAAATAGCCGATCCAGTTGGTCAGGATGCTGGTGGCGACCACTTGCCCGATCACGCCCGGGTCTATGCCTCGGCGGCTGTACAGCCGGTACCGCATGCCTACGCCGCCGATCACCGACCCCAGGTTCAGCGTGAAGGCGTAGCTCATGAAGGCAATTCCCAGCGTTACCGGTCGGGACAGTTTGTGCCCGGTGACATGCTTGCCGATCAGCTCAAAACTGTCATAGGTGGCATGGCTCGCCAGCGCCAGGGCCGCGCCGAGCCACAACGCCGAGAGCGGCAGGTTCTTGACCGATTTCCATACGTCCGGCCAATCGACGCTGCGAGCCTGGTGCACGATGAGGCTGGCGACCACCAGGAAGAATGCCGCCCCCAGCCCGCGAGTAAACCAAGGCCACCAGCGTGATTCGCGCAGTCGCGTCCATTTGCCGGGGGCCTCGGCATCGCGCCCAGGCGTCTGATCCTTGTTCGCTTTGCCTTCGCCGCGGCGCGCGTCCGAACCGCGCTGCTCTACGCGCGGCGAGTCGGCCAAGCCGGCAGGGTCACTCATCCGACGACGGCTTGCTGGCGCTCCGCATGGGCGCCGGCGCCCGAGTCTTGCGCAGCCCCGGCTTTCACTTCCGCCTGCAACTCGTCTTCCGCGCGTGCCTCGGCGCGTGCCTGCGCCAAAGCGATGGTGGGCGTATGTTGCGGAAGCCAGCCGGCCCAGGTGGGAAACCAGCGCATCAGGTGAAACACGAAGTAGCTGCGCAACCGGCGCAGTCCGTCCCAGCGGGATTTTTCAGGAACTGTGATGCTGCGACAACTGTTCTCCATCAGGTCGGTCAGCCGCTCATGCAAATGGTGGTTGAACGCCTTGTCTCGAATGACGACGTTCGCTTCCAGGTTGAGCGCCAGACTGAGCGGATCCAGGTTGCTGGACCCCACGGTGGACCAATCATCATCTACCAGGGCAACCTTGCCGTGCAAGGGTCGGTCGCAGTACTCAAAGATATGCACACCACCCCGCACCAAGTGTTCATAGAGCAGGCTGGCCGCAGTTTTGACAATCGGCATGTCGGGCTGCCCTTGCAGGATCAGCCGCACATCGACACCGCGCTTGGCTGCTCGCCGCAATTCGCGAATGAAGCGGAACCCCGGGAAGAAGTACGCATTGGCAATGACGACGCGTTTGCGCGCAGCGCGCAAAGCCACGCGGTAATGGCGCTCAATGTCAGTCTTGTGCCGGTAGTTGTCGCGCGTGACGAAGATGGCACCTGCATCGCCAGCAGGCTCAGGCACTTGCTCCGAGGGTGCCGCCGGCACGCGTTCACGCCGGTCGGTAAACACGGCGTTTTTCACGAAGTGGTGCATCTGAGCGACGATGGGGCCGCGGACCTGCACTGAGTAATCCTGTTTGGCCTCGGGCCCGAAATCAGCCACGTGATCGGCCGAGTAATTGATGCCACCAATGAAGCCAAGCGTGCCATCGACCACCACGATCTTGCGGTGCATGCGGCGCAAGACGTTCAAGCGCTGCCCCAGGAAGCGCTGCGCAGGGTCGAAAGTCCGGAACTTGACGCCAGCCGCCACCAGTTCACCCACATAGGACTCGGAGAGATCGGGTGAGCCGAAACCGTCCACCAGCGCGTGCACCGACACCCCGCGGCGCGCCGCGCCCAACAATGCGGCGTGCAGTTGTTTACCGATCTTGTCTTCGAAAAGGATGAAGGTCTCAAGCCAGACCTCGTGCTTGGCGGCCTCGATTGCCGAAAACACGCGCGGGAAGAAGTCCTCGCCGTTCTCCAGCAATTCGAACGCATTGCCCTCGACCCATCGGGACGAGCGCGGCAGGCGCATGCGACCGCTCACAAGACGATCTCCGCGGCCAGCGGCGCGTGGTCGGACAGTTTGTCCCATGGTTTTTTCGGCAGCGCCAACGGGCTGTGCGTCTGCGCATGGCGCACATAAATGCGGTCCAGTGCGAGCAGCGGCATGGAAGCAGGAAAAGTGCGCGCAGCCCGCCCGTTGGCATGCATGAAGACCTCGGCCAGACCGGCACCGTCGCGCAGTACCTGGTGCGCTCGTCCGCGCCAGTCGTTGAAGTCGCCCGCCATGACCACGGGCTCACCGGTTGGCAGCGAATTGATCAGCTTGCAGGCCAGTCCCAGTTGTTTCTGGCGGTGACCTTCCTGCAGGCCAAGGTGGACGCAGATGGCGTGCACCGGAACGTGGTGGCCCGGTGGCTGCAAGACGCAGTGCAGCATGCCGCGCCGCTCGGGCCCGCTGATGGAGATGTTGTGGTTCTCGTAATGAACGATGGGAAACTTGGACAGCAGTGCGTTGCCGTGGTCGCCGTTGTCATACACGGCGTTACGGCCATAGGCGTGCTGGTGCCAGATTTCATCGGCCAGAAACTCGTATTGCGGAACTTGTGGGAAGTTGGCAATGCGCTGCGCGTGGCTGCGCTGGGTGCCGTGCACTTCCTGGAGGAAGACGAGGTCCGTGCCCACCTGCCTGACGGCATCGCGAAGTTCGTGCAGCACGAAACGCCGGTTAAAAGTGCTGAACCCCTTGTGCACATTGACGGTGAGCGCCTTGAACGTAACGGAAGGGGGGGGAATTTGAGACATAGACAATCAGTCGTGGGCAGGTAGCGCAAAGCGCCCTGGAGCCCGGAAGAACACGAGATGCAAGGCGCAGTAGCGTCGATGGATTGTTCCGGGCCTTGCCTGGGCACACTGTAGGACGGCTGGCCGACGCCCTGTGGAGCGCTGCCGGCTGCCGTTTTAGCACGATGATGAGCGCGAGGCAGGCCCGCCCAGCGTTCCCGATCAATGGTGTCAACGAGCGCGAGACACCAGCGATACATCAGGTTGGCAGAAAGCCTTCGACGGACAAGTAGCGCTCGCCGGTATCGTAGTTGAAACCGAGGATGCGGCTACCTGCGGGAAGATCAGGCAACTTTTGCGCAATGGCGGCGAGCGTGGCGCCCGACGATATACCTACCAGCATGCCTTCTTCACGCGCACTTCGGCGGGCGTATTCGCGGGCGTCTTCGGCCTCGACCAAGATAGCTCCGTCGAGCAGGCTGACGTCCAGGTTCTTCGGAATGAAGCCGGCGCCCAGGCCCTGAATCGCATGCGGACCGGGTGGGCCGCCAGAGATGACGGCAGACTGCGTGGGCTCCACTGCAAACACCTTGAGATTCGGAAACTTGGCCTTGAGCACGCGCGCGCAGCCAGTGATATGGCCACCCGTGCCCACGCCAGTGATCAGCACGTCGATGCCATCGGGGAAGTCGGCCAGGATTTCCTGGGCTGTGGCGTCGGCATGGATTTCGACGTTGGCCGGGTTCTCGAACTGCTGCGGAATCCAGGAATCAGGCGTTTGGGCCTGCAGTTCTTCCGCACGGGCGATGGCACCCTTCATGCCTTTTTCCTTGGGTGTCAGATCGAACGTGGCGCCGTAGGCCAGCATCAGCCGGCGCCGCTCGATGCTCATGCTGTCAGGCATCACCAAGATGAGCTTGTAGCCCTTGACTGCTGCGACCAGTGCCAGGCCAATGCCAGTGTTGCCCGATGTCGGCTCAATGATGGTGCCGCCGGGTTTCAATGCGCCGGATTTTTCTGCTGCTTCCACCATCGCGAGGCCGATGCGGTCCTTGATGGAGCCACCCGGGTTGCTGCGTTCAGACTTGATCCACACTTTGGCATCCGGTCCGAAGATGCGATTGATGCGCACGTGGGGCGTGTTGCCGATGGTTTTCAGAATGTTGTCGACCTTCATGGCGTCTCCTGTAGGCGTTGGGAAAAATAGTTGCGTTCATTCTGAACCACTTGTCGTGCGCGGACCGGTATATGGATATGCGGATCAAATGTGCCGCGATAATCGCCAGCGTGAAGCGTGCCAGACCGCCGCTGGTGTCATATGGGAAACCTGGCACTGGAGGAACGTCCGGACTGCACAGGACAGCGCAGCAGCTAACGGCTGCCCACCGTGAGGTGAGGATCAGAGCAACAGAGACGAGTCAGGTCTTTTCCTGCCACCAGGGGTGTTCTATCGGGGTGCACGCGCAAGCGGGTACCGGCTGGCGCAAGCCGGACGTTCAGGCGCAAGCCTGAAACCGGTAGCCACCCAGGTTGCGGGACGCGACCTGGGTGAAACGGGCAATCTCTGCGCGCAGCAATACCAAGTAGGCCAACCTGGAGCGGCCGCGGTTCGCCGCGACTTCTCTGACCTGTGGTCCGCAGGGCGAGTTGGCGGGTAGGTAGCACCGAGCCGGGTGGCGACACCCGGCCCAGAGTAATGGCGGTCACGTTGGGGGCAACCTCAGCGCACAGAATCCGGCTTATCGGCGCGCTTCACACTTTTTGCAGTCGGCCCTGTGGTTGCGGCGACATGAAAAATAGTGGCCAAATAGTGGCCAAATAGTGGCCAAATAGTGGCCAAATATGCCTCTATCGCTTACCTGTTAAGCGCTAACAGCTACTATTTTTATAGCTATTTGCTTGACAGCCGATGCCCATCAAAACTTCTCCCACGGCTGCAGATAGCGCCACTGCCCTTCGGGGACCTTGGACAGCGGCACCCGGCCGATCCGAATGCGGCGGATCGCCATCACGCGCAAACCCACGGCTTCGCACATGGCGGGAATCTGGCCCGGCCTGATGCCCTTGAGCGCAAAGCGCAGGCGGGTTTCGTTTTGCCAGCTGACCTTGATGGGCGGGAGCGGGCGGCCATTGAAGCTCAGACCATGGCACAGCTTCTTCAAGCCGTTCTCGGCGATCTGCCCAGCCACCTCGACGATGCATTCCTGTTCCAGCGACTCGATGTCCTCCTGCAGCTTGCGCGCAATGCGTTTGTCCTGGGTGTAGACGACCAAGCCGCTGGCCGGGGTAGGCAGAGGGGTAAAGCATTCGAGCTGGCGGAAGTGGCGCTGCAGCACGCGGATGTCGGCCACGTCGTCTTCCATATGGCTGTGCGGATTGAGCAGCGTGAGCGCAGGCGCTTCGCCCTGGCTGCGGCTGCCGTGCGAAGCCTGCGCCTCGGCCAGCCCAAGGCCGGCCTCAAACCCTGGCGGTTTGTGCAGCAGCAAGGTGACGGGTTCCAGCGCATCGAGGCTCGCCTCCGGCGACAAAACGACGCGTTGCTGCGGCGAGACGCGCGCGCCCGGCACTTCCACCAGCGCGCCGTCGACCTGCACAAAGCCGCCTTCGATGTACTGCTCGGCCGCGCTGCGCGACAGGCCGTGTTCTGCGGCCACGCGTTTGGCCAGGCGCTCGGTGTTGTCAGAGGGCTCGGAGTTGGTTTGCATGTTCATTGGTCGAGCGATTCGGGGGCTGCACGCGTTGTGTTGGTGAAATCTGGCATGCCCCAGCCCAGCGGGCGCCGTGCAACGGCCGCCCCGAACCGGTTGCGGCGTTCCTCTGGAGCGAAGCCGTGCAACGGCTGGAGGGGGAGCATCAATTCCCTGGCGCCAGAGCGCGAATCCGCTCGATATGCGCCAGCAGCGAGCGCTGCGCCACCGGCCAAATGCGCGGCGGCACGTCGTCGTAGGCATGTGCCACCCAATCATCCATGCTGCCGCCGGGGAGGGCTTCGAGCGCGGCGATCACCTTGGCCTCGCGCGCCAGGCGGTGCGCCTTGAGCTTGGCAATGGCGGTGCGCGCCTCTCCGATCACATAGCCGTGGGCGGGCAGGATGAATTCCACTGCGTTTTGTTCGCACAGCGCGTCCAGCGTGTCGAGTGAATCGAGGTAGTCGGCCATGTTGCCGTCGGGCGGGTCGATGACGGTGGTACTGCCGTTCAAGATGTGATCGCCCGAGAACAGCAGGGCGTCTTCCACCAGCAGCAGGCACACGTGGTTGGCAGCATGGCCTGGCGTGTAGATAACCTGCAAAGTATGGGTTATTTCGCCCCCTAACGCTTGTCCAGTAAGCGCGAGCAGCTCTTTATTTTGTAGCGTTCTCTCCGGCGTGAACTGGCTGTTTGCGCGGGCGGTGGACGCAGACGGAACGCCAAGGATCGGCGGCGCAGTGCGGCCGGCCTGCACGCACAGCGCCTGCAGCGGCGCCGCGCCCGGCGAGTGGTCGGGGTGCGAATGGGTGCAGACGATCATGCGGATGTCACCACCCGCGGCGCGCCACAGCCGTTGCAGATGTTCGGGATCTGCTGGGCCCGGATCAATCGCGATGTAGCCAGTGGCTGGGTCGCCCACCAGATAGCTGTTGGTGCCCGGGCCGGTCATCACGCCGGGGTTGGGTGCGGTCAGGCGCTGCACGTTCTTGCGCAGCTGCACCGGGCGCTCGCTCTGCC
>JBBSRE010000151.1:0-6969 GCA_038243365.1 Burkholderiales bacterium
CCAGCAGCTCCCAGAACATGTCAACGTAGCGGCGCGTGGTGTCCGACATTGCGCGGGCGCGGCCACCGTTGCCCACCATCAAGCCTGTGATCACCATGGCAAGCGGGCCCGACACGTGCAGGTGCGACGCCAGGGCATAGCCACCTACCACGGCTGCCAGCGTGATCAACACCTCAACCTGGTATTGGTCGATGGTTTTGAGCAGCCACACCGTCACAAAGCCGAGCACCAGCCCAAACAACACGCCGCCGCCGGCCTCATGCGCCAGCAACGTCAGGCCTTCCTCAGGGGTGGGGAACCCGCCGCTGGCCAGCACGCCCAGCAGCAACGAGAAGATCACCACGCCCACGCCATCATTGAAAAGAGATTCGCCCGAGATCACCAGCTCCAGCGTCTTGGGCGCACCGGCCGACTTCAGGATGCCCATCACCGCGATCGGATCCGTAGGTGATATCAAGGCGCCAAAAAGCAGGCAATACAGAAGCGGCAGCGGCAGGCCGATGAAAGGCATCAGCCACCACATGGCCAACCCGACGATGCAGGTCGACAGCACCGTACCCACCAGCGCCAGCCCAGCCACCATGAAGCGAAATTGCCTGAGCGCGGCAAGGTCCACATGCAGCGCGCCGGCGAACAGCAAGAACGACAGCATGCCCTCCATCAGCACGCGCGAAAAATCGATGGTTTTGAGGAAAGCCTCTTCCTGCTCTCGCAGGCCAAAATCAAGTCCGGCGGCGTTCAACCCCACGATCAGCAGGGAGAGGCCCAGCGCGATCACCATCACGCCGATGGTGGTGGGAAGCTTGACAAAGCGGTGGTTCAGGTAAGAGAACAGCGCCGTGACGACGAGGCAAATAGCGGCGATATCGAGCATATGCAATCCAAGTAGAAGACCCGTGAGACGAGCCTGCAGCGCGTGGCGTGGCGGTTTTTAGCACAGACGTGATCGCCACCCTTTGCCAGTGGAGCGACAGTACGCCACGCCACGTGATGTCGCTCATGTTTTCGATAATGACTTATCATTAGCTCGCATGCGCACTTGCTGCTTCACCCCACAAAAGGCTTGTATGGCAATGTCTCTTTTATCGGTCCACCGCGCAGGCGGCAAGGCGCTTGTCGCTGCGGCTTTGGCCTGTCCGGTGTGGGCCCATGCGGGTCAGAATGCCCACACCCACGGCCGCATTACCTTGGACGCCGCCATTGACGCCCAGGCCGTTACGCTACAGATCGAAGCGCCGCTAGACAGTTTCCTAGGGTTCGAGCGAGCACCCAAAAACCAGGCAGAACAGGTTCGTGTTGCAGAAATGGTTGCAAGCCTGAGAGCAGCGGACTCGCTTTTTCAAATCGATCCGGCGGGCAGCTGCACGCTTGCGCAGGTTCGCCTGGTCTCAAAGGTCTTGAACTTGGATGATGCGAAGCCGACCGGTTCATCGCGCACCTCCCATGCCTCCCACACATCGCTCGGCGCACGCTCGCCTTCAGTGCATACAGACGAAGCGCATTCCCAAAAAAAAGGACATGCAGAAATCGCCATGACCGTGGTCTATTCGTGCGCCAACGCCGGTGCTACCCGCCACATCGGTACGAGTCTGTTTGACACATTCAAGCGCCTCCACGCCATAGATGCCCAGGTGGCATCGGCTGGTGGTCAGTTCAAACGCAGCTTGACCGCTCAGTCCCCCCGCCTGACCTGGGGCAAATAAAATGGGGGTTCACCCGGTACTGGAAGCTCGCAAGCTGCGCTTTCACTGGCCGGGCAACCCGCTGCCTTGCCTCGATGTTGAGTTGCTGGAGGTGAGCGCGGGCGAAGCTGTTTTTCTGCATGGCCCGAGCGGCTGCGGCAAGAGCACTTTGCTGTCGCTGCTAGCCGGGGTACTGCTTCCCCAGGCCGGCGAGGTGCGCCTGATCGGCCAAAGCTGGCGCGACCTGCGCCCCGGTTTGCGTGACCCATTCAGGGCAAATCACGTGGGTTATATCTTCCAGCAGTTCAATTTACTGCCGTACCTGAGCGTTGTGGACAACGTTATGGCTCCGTGCCGGTTTTCTGCCGCACGCGGCCTGGCAGCGGCCTTGCAATCAGGATCGGTGCAGGCCGATGCCCACGCGTGGCTGGACGGCATGGGGCTCGCGCGCTCGCTGTGGGGCAGGCAAGCTCGCGAGCTCTCGGTTGGTCAGCAGCAGCGGGTTGCAGGTGCGCGGGCGCTTATTGGGCGACCGGCCCTGGTCATTGCCGATGAACCCACCTCCGCGCTGGATGAAGAGCGCCGTGAAGGCTTTATGGACCTTTTGCTTTCAGCCTGCACCCAGGCCCGCAGTGCCCTGGTGTTTGTGAGTCACGACCAACGGCTGGCGGCTCGTTTTCAGCGTCACATCCACCTGCCGCAGATAAACCGTGCAAATCTTGCGTCAGACCCAACGTCCCCGCCGGAAAAGCCGCTCGCGAGCGCATCAACATGAACAGTTTCCTGCTGTCATTGGCCTGGCGCAGCGCTTGGAACCGGCGATTTACCTTGCTGCTGACGGCATCGTCGATAGCGCTGTCGACCTTCATGCTGCTAGGCGTGGAGCGCATTCGTACCGACTTGCGCGATGGTTTCGTTTCCGCCGTGTCCGGGGTTGATTTGATCGTCGGCGCCAGAACCGGCTCCACGCAGCTCTTGCTGTATTCCGTGTTTCATCTAGGCGCTGCCGCCCACAACATTCGCTGGTCCAGCGTGCAGGCGCTGGAGCAACAACGAGGCGTGGCGTGGGTGGTTCCGCTTTCGTTGGGAGACTCGCACCGAGGTTTTCCAGTCGTCGGCACGACGGTTGGATACTTTGAGCACCTGCACCATGGCGAGCAACGACCGCTTGCGCTGCAATCGGGGAAGGTGTTTGACGCCCTGTTCGACGCAGTGGTGGGCGCGGATGTCGCTGAACAACTGGGCTACCGCATCGGCCACAGCATCACACTCGCACCTGGCACTGGCGAATTGCAGCTTGCCGACCACGCCGACAAGCCCTTCAAGCTTGTCGGCATTCTGAAACCTACGGGCACCCCCGTAGACCGCACGGTGCACATCAGCCTTGAGGCTATGGAAGCATTGCATATTGGCTGGTTTGCCGGCGCGCCCATGCCGGGCGCGAGCCGCGGAACCGATGCGGTGCGCCAACTCGAGTTGGTACCCCAGGCTGTCACGGCGGTGCTGGTGGGCCTGCACAGCCGGGCCGCCGTCTTTTCAGTTCAAAGGCGCGTCAACAACTTTGCCGATGAGCCGCTGATGGCGATTTTGCCCGGCGTTGCACTGGACGAGCTGTGGGAAATTTTCAGTACCGCAGAAAAAGCCCTGCTGTTGATGTCGGGCCTGGTAGCCGCCACCGCGATGGCGGGCTTGGTATCGGTCATTTTGGCGGGGCTTAACGAACGGCGGCGAGAGTTGGCGGTACTGCGCGCAGTGGGAGCCGGCCCGCGCCACATCTTGCTGCTGCTCGGGCTGGAAGGCCTGGTCGTGACCGTATTCGGAGTGGTGTTGGGTGTGGCGTTTATGGCGCTTGCTTTGGTCGGGGCCGGTCCGTGGCTACAGTCAGCGTACGGCCTGACGGTGCACCTCTCACAGCCCACGCCTGTGCAATGGATGTTGCTCGCAGGTCTTGTGTCGGCGGGCTGGCTAGCCAGCCTGATTCCTGGTTATTTGGCCTACCGGATGTCGCTCGTCGATGGCCTGTCACCAAAAATTTGAGGTCGTTGCATGTCGAACTTTTGCTTTCAACCCACGCGTCGCAAATTGCTTTCTGCGACCGTGCTTTTGACCACGCTGCCCGCTTTTTCCGCCAGCAGTGACGGCGAAATCACATGGTACGACTTGACACCCAAAGATTGGGACCCAACAGCGGCCTTCAAGGACATGCCAGACCTGAGCATGTCGGCGGACACCGACCCCCAAACGCAAAAGCTTTACGACAAGATGCGCGAGGTGTGGGACAACGCTCCCACAGTAGCCAGCATGGAGGGTCGCAAGGGAAAGATCGCAGGTTACCTGGTCACCCTGGAAGAGGGCAAGCAAGGCGTGAAAGAATTTTTGCTGGTGCCGTATTTCGGCGCTTGCATCCACCTACCGCCGCCACCGGCCAACCAGATCGTGCACGTCAAGCTGTCCAAGCCGGTCAAAGGCTTCAAAAGCATGGATACCATTTGGGTCCATGGCCAGTTCGGGCTCGAACGGTCCGATTCAGAGCTGGGCGTCAGCGGCTACACACTGCGAGGCGACCGCGTCACCCGCTACAAGGCGAAAACCCCGCGTTAAGCGTTCTGGTCGAAGCGCCCGGGCTTGCGCCCAAACCGGCAAGGCCGTGCAAAGGCCCCTTGCCACGGTACCAATTCCTTACCGCGCAGGTGCGTGCGCAGCGAGCGCGTCTGCAATCGTTCGGGTATTGATCTGCATGAGCTGAAAGTACGTGGGAGCAGGCCCGCCTGGCGGTGAAAGCGCATCCGAGTACAGCTTGCCACCGACGACCGCACCCGTCTCCCTCGCCAATTGCTCCATGAGCTTTGGGTTGGAGATGTTCTCGATAAACACGGCAGGAATACGCTGCTCGCGTATTTGATCCACCAGCCGCGCCATGCCGGCAGCCGAAGGCTCACTCTCTGTGGAGAGGCCCTGCGCGGGAAGAATGCGCAACCCGTATGCCTGCGCGTAGTAGCCAAAGGCGTCGTGCGTCGTGACAAACACACGGCGGTCAGGCGCAAGGCTGGCAAACGTCTGACGAATATCGTTATCCAGCGCGCTCAGGCGTTTAACGTATGCCGCGGCTCGACTGCGGTATGCGCTTGCATTGACGGGGTCCACCTCTGCAAACGCCTCGGCAATGTTGTTCACGTAAATAACCGCGTTGGCGGCGCTTTGCCAAGCGTGCGGGTCCTGGGTGGCGCCGTGCGCGTGACCGGTATGCGTTGACGTGCCACCTGCAAGAGTCCGAAGCTTGACGCCGTTCGATGCGATCACTTCCTTGCCTTTGAAATTCGACGATTTTTTCAACCGGCCCAACCAGGCTTCGAAACCCACGCCGTTGGCGATTAAAACGCGCGCATCTTGCACAACGCGCGCATCCTTGGGCGTGGGTTCGAAGACATGCGCATCTCCTTCGGGCCCCACCAGTGCCCTCACCTGCACATTTGGCCCACCCACTTCGCGTGCGAAGTCGGCAAGAAGCGAAAAACTGGCCACCACCTTGAGCGCGGGTTCAGCCGCGCGGGCTACGGATGCTTGCAGGCATACCGCCATCACCAAAAATACAAAATTGCGCACACTAGCGTGGCCTCTACACCTGATCATCCGGCACCTCCTGAAACAATAAACCTGTGCATGACGGGCCGCCGCAAACGACGAGCCAGAAGACTGCCCTGGGTTCCCGCTGCGAGTGAGATGGCATACAGCGCACCCAAACACAAAGTGATGGAAGACGATGCGGCCACCGCGCCGTGGAACGAAAGCAAAAGGCCAGCCCAGCTTCCCAGCAACGCGCACAGCACTGCCACCCCCATTTGCGCACCCAGCGAGCGCGCCCAAAACCGGGCAGCCGCTGCGGGGAGCACCAAAAAACCCACCGCCATCAACGTGCCCAAAGCGTGAAA
This sequence comes from Burkholderiales bacterium, assembly GCA_038243365.1. Lineage (GTDB taxonomy): Bacteria > Pseudomonadota > Gammaproteobacteria > Burkholderiales > Burkholderiaceae_C > Simplicispira. The sequence goes on from JBBSRE010000151.1 coordinate 5,612, forward strand.
CCCGCCCACCAGGTTCAGCACCAGCAGCAGCATGAACACCGCATGCGCCGTAGCGCCCTGCCAGCCCATTGCGCGCAGAAAACCTGGGTCAAAGCACTCAACCACCAACGGGCGGTAAATGAGCGCCAAAGCAAACAGCGACACGGTGGCAATGGCCGCACTCAGAAGCAGCGCCGGGTCATCCAGCGCCAGCACCGATCCGAAAAGCACATGCAGCAGGTCTACGTTCGATCCTCTGAGCGAGATCAGGAAAACCCCCAGCGCCAGCGAGATCAGGTAGAACGCAGCAAAACTGGCGTCTTCTGGCAAAGCAGTCGTCCTAGCCACCCACCCTGCCAGGCCGGCGACCACCAAGCCGGCCAGCAGCCCCCCTAGCGCCATGGCGGGAAGCGACAGGCCGAACAAAAGATAGCCCAACGCAGCACCGGGTAGCAACGCGTGCGACATGGCGTCTCCCACCAAACTCATACGGCGCAGCATCAACAAAGTGCCGAGCGGGCCAGCGCCTACGCTCAGGCACACGCAGCCGAGCAAGGCGCGCTGCATAAAGCCGTAGTCCGCAAAAGGCTGCCAGAGCGCCGTAAGGCCGGTCATGCATGAACCACTGCTGCGCCGGCGGTCTTCGCAAGCCTGCCGCCGGCCAACACATCGGCAGTCGCTCCCCACGCGCTGGCGGTACCTGCAAGCACCAGCGTGCGCGGAAAGTGCTGACGCACCAGTTCCATGTCATGCAGAACGGCCACCACCAATTTGCCCTGTAGGTGCCAGCGCGCGATGAGCGCCATCAAGACCTGCACCGTCTGCGCGTCAATACCCGCGAAGGGCTCATCGAGCAATACGATCGCCGCGTCCTGAACCAACAAACGCGCAAACCGCACGCGCTGAAATTGCCCGCCCGACAAGTCGCTGATCCAGGCCGTCTCCAAGCCGCACAAGCCCAGCGCGGTGACCGCCTCGGCGATCCGCAAACGGTCTGGCGTGCGCACCCCTCGCAAGCTCCCGGTTTGGTTCCACAGCCCGAGCGATATGAAATCCACCACGCTGACCGGTGCCTCGCGGTTGATCTCATGCACCTGCGAAAGATAGGCAATGTTCCGAACCGGGATCGGGCATTCCAACCGCCCGTGCAGGGGCTGAAGCAAACCCATCAAACCCTGCAGCAAACTTGTTTTGCCGGCACCGTTGGCCCCGACGACTGCTGTGAGCGAGCCGTGAGAAAAGCACCCGCTAAGCCCCGCAAACGCCGCCTGGCCGCGGTGACCAAGCGCAACGTCGTGCAAGCGCACCTCCAGCAAGGGCGGGTTGTGCGATTTACGCATGTGGGGCGAGAACAGCGCTTCACAACGCCACCCAGGGAG
>JBBSRE010000152.1:0-6964 GCA_038243365.1 Burkholderiales bacterium
CGGTCATGTCCAGTGGGTTGTCGCCACCGCGAATGCGCAAAAACCCGGCGCTCTGCTCGAAGCTGCGTGCGCCCAAGCCAGCCACTTCCATCAGTTGCTTGCGATTCTTGAACGCGCCGTTCGCATCACGCCAGCGCACCACGGCCTTGGCCACACTGCCGGACAAACCCGACACGCGCGACAGCAGTGGAATGCTGGCGGTATTGAGGTCTACGCCCACCGCGTTGACACAGTCTTCCACCACCGTGGCCAGCGTGCGCGCCAGCTCGCTCTGGTTCACGTCGTGCTGGTACTGGCCGACACCAATGCTCTTGGGGTCGATCTTGACCAGCTCGGCCAGCGGGTCTTGCAGGCGCCGGGCGATGCTGGCGGCGCCGCGCAGGCTCACATCCACGTCCGGCATTTCCTGGCTGGCGAATTCACTGGCCGAATAGACCGATGCCCCGGCTTCGCTGACTACTATCTTTTCGATAGCTGCTCGCGCTTTACCATCCTGCGCTGCAGGCCTTTTTTCCATTATTTTGATAAGTTCCGCTGCCAGCTTGTCGGTCTCCCGGCTCGCCGTGCCGTTGCCAATCGCAATGAGCTGCACGCCGTGCTGTTCGCACAGCCGGGCCAGCGAGTGCAGTGCGCCGTCCCAGTCGCGCCGGGGTTCGTGGGGAAACACAGTGCCGGTGTCGACCAACTTGCCAGTGGCGTCCACCACCGCCACCTTGACGCCGGTGCGGATGCCCGGGTCCAGCCCCATCACCACGCGCGGCCCGGCCGGCGCTGCCAGCAGCAAATCTCGCAGGTTGTCGGCAAAGACCTTGATGGCCACCTTTTCAGCGTCTTCGCGCAGGCGGGCAAACAGATCCCGTTCGGTGGAGAGACTCAGCTTCACGCGCCAGGCCCACGACACGCATTTGCGAATCAAATCGTCCGCCGCCCGCCCTGCGTGGCTCCAGCCCAAGTGCAGCGCGATCCTGCCCTCTGCCAGGCTGGGCTGGCCAGGCTCTGGCTTGGCACCGGCGCTCAGCTGTGGTTCGGGAACCACCAGTTTGGCGTCCAGAATCTCCAGCGCGCGGCCACGAAAGACGGCAAGCGCCCGGTGCGACGGCACGCGGCCTATGGGCTCGTCGTATTCGAAGTAATCGCGGAACTTGGCGACGTCAGGATCTGCCTCGTTTTTGGCGTCCAGCTTGTGGCTGCGCAGTAGCCCTTCCGCCCACAGCCATTCGCGCAGGCTTTGCACCAACGCGGCGTCTTCGGCCCAGCGCTCGGACAGGATGTCGCGCACGCCGTCGAGCACCGCGGGCACGGTGGAGAAATCGGCGCCCGTCTTGCCGTCGTCCAATACTTCAGGCGGGCGCATGAACGCAGCAGCTTCGGCTGCAGGGTCAAGGGTGGGATCGGCGAACAGCCGGTCAGCCAGCGGCTCAAGGCCGAACTCGCGTGCCATCTGGCCTTTGGTACGGCGCTTTTGCTTGAACGGCAGGTAGAGGTCTTCGAGCGCCTGCTTGGTCTCGGCCTGGGCGATCGCCACGCGCAGCGCGTCGGTCAGCTTTCCCTGTTCGTCAATGGCCTTGGCCACCGCACCGCGGCGGTCTTCCAACTCGCGCAGGTAAGACAGCCGGGCTTCCAGTTCGCGCAGCTGTATGTCGTCCAGGCCGCCGGTGGCCTCCTTGCGGTAGCGAGCAACAAACGGCACTGTGGCGCCGCCATCCAAAAGCTCTACGGCCGCCGCTATCTGGTGCGCGCCGACCTTGATCTCGCTTGCCAGCTGCTGGATGATTTTCTGCATGTCGTGAAAAGCCCGCTTCGGAAAAGCGGCGCAGTGTGCCACAAGGGTTTTGCGCGGCGGTTCAGCCTTTGCGGCCTGGGCCGGCTGTAGGTCGCTGCGCACAGTGCACAGCGCTTTGAAACGACGCCCCGCTCGGCGTTAGCGTTCAAGATGCCCCCACCTGCCCTAACGGAAATTCCAATGAGCCTGCTGTCCAACCTGCAACGCGTGAAAGAGTGGGACGATCAGCGCCCGAGCCTGCCCGGCGAGCACTGGTTCGCGCTCGGTCTGGGTTTGCTGGTGACGTCGCGCGCGCAGCGCAGCCGTTCCATCGTGGGTCGGCTGGCTGGCAATGCCGTTGCCGTTGCTCTGATGGCACGCGCAGCAAGCGGGAAAGATGGCGTGATCGGCAAAATGGCAGGTGCTGCGCGGCGTCTTTGATCCTGCGTTCCAACCCTGGGGTTGTGTCCTGCGGGATCAGCAAAAACGCTATTATTTTCATAGTTTATAGCGCATATCCAGTAAGCGCCAGAGCCAATTTTCATGCAGATTTCTTCGCCCCGGCACCCACCCGGCGCGAACTCGCCACCGCGGCCACCACGGCCAGTGCGCCAGCAACCACCAGCGCAATCTTCTCGCCAAAGCCGTCGCTGGGCGGCCATACGCTGAACAGGGCCGAGAGCACCACCGCCCCAGTGGTCTGACCGGTCAGCCTGGCAGTGCCCAGCATGCCACTGGCAGCGCCGCTGCGCGCCATGGGCGCCGACGTGACGATGGTGTGGTTGTTGGGCGACTGGAACAGCGCGAACCCGGCGCCGCACAACGCCATGCGCCAGGCGATGTTGAGGTCCGACGGATCAGCGGGCAGCACCGCCAACAGCCACAGGCCGCAGGCGAAGACCGTCATACCGATGGCGCCCAGCAGCCCATCCGGGTAGCGGTCGATCAGGCGCCCGGCAATCGGCGCCACCACAGCAATCGCGAGTGGCCACGCAGTGATCAAGAGGCCCGCCTGCAACGGCGTGCGGCCATAGGCCTCGAGTAGCAGAAACGGCAGGCTCAGATACGCCAGCATCTGCGCGCCAAAGGCCGTCACCGACGACAACATCGACAAGGCAAACACCGGAATGCGCAGCAGATCGATGGGAAACAGCGGAGTCGCCAGGTGCCACTGCCGGCGCAGATAGATCCAGCCTACTACCAAGCCGGCGACGAGCAGAGCTGCGCCGGCGAGTGCGGAATTGGGCGCAGATTCGGCGCCGCCATGCTTGCCCAGACGCTCCCCGCCCAGAAACACCAGTGTGAACATCAGGACGTTGAGGACCACGTCCAGCGCCGGCGGGCGAGGCGCAGTGGACAGCACCGCGTTGTGCGGCAGGTACTTGTGACCCATCCACAGCGAGAGCGCGCCGAGCGGCAAGTTCAGCGCAAAAAGCCAGGGCCAAGACGCTACCGAGAGAATGCTGGCCGCCACCGTAGGCCCCGCCACCGCGGCAATCGCAACCACCATGGAGTTGATCGCGAGTCCACGCCCCAGCTGCGCGCGCGGGTAGATCAGTCGCACCATCGCGGCGTTGACGCTCATGATGCCGGCGGCGCCCAGGCCCTGCAGGGCGCGCGCTGCAATCAGCGTCTGCAGTGAGGTGGCTGCCATGGCCAGCACCGACGATGCAGCGAACAGTGCCATGCCGACCAAATACACGCGCCGGTACCCCATGCGGTCGCCCAGGGACGCCAGCGGCAGCAGCATGACGAGTGTGGCAATCTGGTACGCGTTGACCACCCACACGGAGTGCGCTGCGGTCGAGCGAAGTTCATGCGCAATGCCTGGCAACGCCAGGTTGACGATGCTGCCATCGAGCACCGCCATGGCAAGGCCCAGAATGATGACCAGCATCGCCCGGCTGCGCGCGGGCTGGGGCAGTCCATCGGGCGGCTCGCCCGGCATTTTGTTACTCAAGTTCATGTGATCGGGTATGGCGATTCCCAGGGTCCATACGCGTCGGTGCCTTCATTTTTGCCACAGCATGCACCGTGGGTTGCCCCCTCCCCCATGGTGCTAGCCGCCCGCCTTGGTTTCGACCGGGTTGGCTGCCAACCACTCTGCAGGGTACTGGCGCATGAACTCCCTCGCTTTTTCCGTACGCGCCGTCAGCCAGGCGCCGTAGGCACCTTCGTTCAGCACCACCGGCATGCGCTTTTCGCTGCCAGGCTGCTGGTAGCGGCGCAGCAGTGCGTGGTTGTTGGCGTTCATCGTCAGCAAGGTGTAACTGAGCAAAGTCTCGCCGTCGGGCCCCGTCCAGCGTGCCCACAGGCCGGCCACGCCCATGGGCTGGCCGTCGATGCGAAAGATACGCGTGGGCATCGCTTTACCGCTGCGCCAGTCGTCTTCGAAAAACGCGGCCATCGGCACGATGCAGCGCTGGCCCTTTTGCCAAGCGTCATGAAAAGCGCGCGTGGTGGAGACGGTTTCAGACTTGGCGTTGACCAGCTTGGCCGCGCGCAGCCGGCCATCGGATGCGGACTTGACCCAGTGCGGCACCAGCCCCCACTGTGCGGCAACCAACTCTCGCCCCGCCACGGGAGCTGGGCCAGCAACAGCGTCAGCAGTCTGCCCCTCAGCCTCCGCTGCACCCGATGTGGCTGGCGCTGCTGGCACGGCGCGGATGAAATGCCCGCTGCTACGTGGCCTCATGTGGCGTGATGACGGCTCGCCCGGCGGCGCCACGCCAAACACTTCTTGGTAGGGGCCGACAGCGGGCAAGAGTTCGTAGTGGGTGCTCATGGGAGGATGTTAACGGGAGCGGGCAAAACTTTGCGCCAAAAAGGCCTCTAGCGCTTATCTGTTATGCGCGACCAGCTATTAAATACAGAGCAACTGCAAGAATGTGGCTGTACGCCAGGGCTGTCCTGGATCGGTGGCCTCAAGCAAATCAGCGAGGCGCCGTTTCAGAAAGTGACGCGCTCGGGCTCCCAACGTATACAGCGGGGGTTGCGGGCATCGAGCGCCCACCTGACGGCGACACGCACAACTGGCGGCCCGACGGACGGGGCGCCAAGCCGCGCAGCCTCCCCGTCAGACGCACGGAGCTAGCGACCAGTGTCTTCGCCTTCGCGCAAAAAGCGCGGACGCGCCGGCACATGTGCAGAGCCCGCAGTCGCAATGGGGGGGCCGAGCGCACTGCCAGCCTCGCGTTTTCGCCGCACGGCGTAATACCCACCATCTGCGCCGGAGCCCAGTTCTATTTTTGGCGGACCGCTCTGATCGCTAGAATCACCTACTTCGCGGGTGTAGTTCAATGGTAGAACGGCAGCTTCCCAAGCTTCATACGAGGGTTCGATTCCCTTCACCCGCTCCAGTGACCCGTCGCCTTTTGTTAGCTTTGTCCGCTGTGGTCGCCTGCCTGGCGGCCGCTTCTGCGACCCACGCTTTCGCGCAGTCGTCGCGTCCCCCCACTCCAGAAAAGCCCGTCGTCGCCGTGATGCAGCCGGCGCGAGTGCCATTTCAGGATTCACTGCTGCCCAAGCTCAAGCTCCCGGCGGGCTTTGCGATTTCGGTTTTTGCCAGAGACCTCGGCAATGTGCGCTGGATGCAAGTCGCCGCCAGCGGCGACGTGTATGTGAGCCGGCGCAGCGAGGGCGATGTGCTGCTGCTGCGGGACACCAATGGCGACGGCGTGGCTGATGTGAAAACCGCCGTAGCAAAAATTCCACGCGCCCATGGTCTGCTGCTGCACGAGCAGCAGCTCTATGTCGTGACGGACTCTTCCCTCTATCGCGCCAATGTGCTGCCGGATGGCACGCTCGCCAAGCCAGAACTGCTTTTTGACGATCTGCCCGAAGGCGGCAACCACCCGCGGCGAACGCTGGGCATGGGGCCGGATGGCTGGCTCTACATGGGTGTGGGCTCCACCTGCAATAACTGCGAGGAAGCGAACCCCGAAAACGCCACCATGCTGCGCATGCGGCCGGATGGAACCGAGCGCCAAGTGTTTGCGCGCGGCTTGCGCAACACCATGGGCTTTGGCTGGCACCCGGTCACCGGGCAGCTCTATGGTTTTGACCACGGCTCTGATATGCGGGGCGACAACCAGCCGCCAGAAGAGCTCAACGCCATCGACAAAAACAAGCATTACGGCTGGCCGTGGTGCCTCGGTTCGCGCGTGGTGGACCCGCTGCAGACGCGCAACCCGCCCGGCAGCACCAAAGAAGCGTTCTGTCCGACGACTGCCGCGCCCGCCGCCAGTTACACCGCTCATGCAGCGCCCATCGGGTTTGTGTTCTACACAGGCTCCCAGTTTCCCAAGATTTACCAAAACGACGGCTTCATTGCCATGCGCGGATCCTGGAACCGATCCAACCCCAGCGGCTACCGGGTGCTCCGGGTGCGCTTCGATGCAGACGGACAACCTACCGGCATGGAAGACTTCGTCACCGGCTGGTTACTGGACACTTCGCCGCCCACCCAGTTCGGCCGCATCGCTGGCCTGGCAGTGGCACAAGACGGTTCTCTGTTCATTGCTGAAGACCAGAACGGCGTGATCTACCGGGTTGGCTACACCGGCCGTTGAATCTGCTGGGCGTTCTACGGCCTCCGGCTTCGGACACCTTCTCGCGGTTGCGGGCTTGTCTTGAAGCACCTTGGATAAGCTCTGCGCCGCCCATCTCTCCCGCTCCAACCTCACGATGAATTTTCGTTCCATACGCCCATCGCCCCCCTGCTTGCCGCGCAGATCAGTGCTGAGCTTGGTCTGCGCCGCACTAGCGTCAGCCCTGCCAGCCATCAGCCGCGCGCAGCTCGAGCCCACGCTGCCTGTGGTGTCAGTGCCATCCAGCGCCGATGCGCAGCGCCGGTTCGACGCTGCAAGCAGCCACACCTCGAAAACTGTGGATGGCTTCGAGGCCGCGACGCCGCTCGTGAATCTGTCCGAGCTGCTGGCTGATCAGGCAGGCGTGGTAGCGCTGAACCGCGGCAACTATGCGCAGGACCTGCAGATTTCGATTCGCGGTTTTGGCACGCGCTCGACGTTCGGGGTGCGCGGTGTGCGGCTGCTGGTAGACGGCATTCCCGCGACCATGCCTGACGGGCAAGGCCAGGCGGCGACGGCCCAGCTCTCGTCCGCGAGTGAAATCGAAGTGCTGCGTGGACCTTTGGCCCAGCTCTATGGCAACGCCGCGGGCGGTGTGCTGAAAGTCACCACC
>JBBSRE010000153.1:0-6884 GCA_038243365.1 Burkholderiales bacterium
ATTGCGCACTGCGCATGTCCGTACGTTTGTGCCACAGTCGAAGCCCCACGCTTGATTTTGCGTACGGCGAGGGTATTCCTGTGTCGGAAAAAAGGGCGGTTGCCTAGAATCTGTTGCACTGCAATAACAACGACCCGCGCGCCAAGGAAACCGACCATGCCCGACTCCCCGACTCCCCAGGCCGCCAAAGAAACAGTGCGCGTCATCAAAAAATACCCCAACCGGCGCCTGTACGACACCGCTACTTCTGCGTACATCACGCTGACCGAGGTGAAGGGCTTGGTGATGGATCGTCAGAACCTGGTAGTGCGTGACGCTAAGAGCGGCGAAGACCTGACTCGCAGCATTTTTTTGCAGATCATTCTCGAAGAAGAATCGGGCGGGCGGCCCATGTTTACCGAGCCGGCGCTGGCAAATATCATCCGCTTCTACGGCCATGCGATGCAGAGCTTCATGGGCAGCTACCTGGAGCGGAACGTACAGGCGTTCACCGACATTCAGGCTAAGCTGGCAGAGCAGGCGCACGGCATGACGCCCGAAACCTGGGCGCAGTTCATGGGCGCGAAAGCACCCGCTGCCAATGGCCTGATGGGAAGCTACACCGAGCAATCCCACACCCTGTTTGCGCAAATGCAGGAGCAGATGCAGAAACAGTCTGAGCAGATGCTGAGCGCCATGGGCCTCAAGCGCTGACCCTGCGGCGACCAAGTCAGTCCGCTTACTGGGACAATACGCGGATGAACGACGTCGTCTCCCCACCCAAAATACCCAAAGTCGGTTTCGCGAGCCTGGGCTGCCCCAAGGCACTGACCGATTCCGAGCTGATCCTTACGCAGCTCAGCGCCGAAGGCTACGAAACCTCCAAGACCTTTGCAGGCGCCGACCTTGTCATTGTGAATACCTGCGGTTTCATTGACGACGCGGTTCGCGAAAGCCTGAACACCATCGGCGAAGCGTTGGCAGAGAACGGCAAAGTGATCGTCACTGGCTGCTTGGGCGCGCGCGCAGGCGAGGACGGCGGCAACCTGGTGCGGCAAATGCACCCCAGCGTGCTGGCAGTGACCGGCCCCCATGCCACGCAGGAAGTGATGGATGCGGTTCACCTGAACTTGCCCAAGCCGCACGACCCGTTTGTGGATCTGGTGCCCGGTGTGTTCGGTGTTGCGGGCATCAAGCTCACGCCGCGTCACTACGCGTACCTGAAGATCAGCGAAGGCTGCAACCATCGCTGCACCTTCTGCATCATCCCGTCCATGCGTGGCGATTTGGTATCACGACCCGTGGGCGACGTGCTGGCTGAAGCCAAGGCCTTGTTTGCCGGTGGCGTGAAGGAGCTGTTGGTGATCAGCCAGGACACGTCGGCCTACGGGGTCGACGTGAAATACCGTACCGGCTTCTGGGACGGGCAGCCCGTGAAGACGCGCATGCTGGAACTCGTGCAGAAACTCGGTGAAATTGCAGAACCGTACGGCGCCTGGGTGCGCCTTCACTACGTCTACCCATACCCCAGCGTAGACGCGGTCATTCCGTTAATGGCGACTGGCAAGGTGCTTCCGTACCTGGATGTGCCGTTTCAGCACAGCCACCCTGATGTGCTTAAACGCATGAAGCGCCCGGCTAGCGGCGAGCGCAATCTTGAGCGGATTGAGCAGTGGCGTGAGGCATGCCCGGAACTGGTCATTCGCAGCACTTTCATCGCTGGGTTTCCGGGCGAGACCGAAGAAGAGTTCCAGCATCTGCTGGACTTCTTGCGCGAAGCGCAGATCGACCGCGCGGGCTGCTTTGCCTACAGCGACGTGGCGGGGGCCGTGGCCAATGACATTCCCGGCATGCTGCCCGTGGAGCTGCGGGAAGAGCGCCGAGCCCGCTTCATGGCGGTAGCTGAAGAGGTGTCGATCGCCAAACTGCACCGCCGCGTGGGGGCCACCATGCAGGTGCTGGTGGACCACGCGCCCGCCATGGGCCGCAAAGGCGGCGTGGGTCGCAGCTACGCTGACGCGCCCGAGATTGATGGAGTGGTGCACCTGTTGCCGCCCGAGAAAATCAGCAAACAGATGAAGGTGGGGGATTTCACCCGTGCGCGTATTGTGGGTGTGCAGGGTCATGACTTGGTCGCACAGCCGATCTGAAGGCACGCCGCGACCACATACAAAAAAGGCTTCCCTATGGAAGCCTTTTTGCTGCGCATGCCATCGCTTAGACGCGCTTGCGATATTCGCCTGTGCGTGTGTCGATCTCGATCTTGTCGCCTTGCGCGACGAAGAGCGGGACTGGCACTTCAAAACCGGTGGCAATTTTTGCAGGCTTGAGCACCTTGCCGGACGTGTCGCCTTTGACGGCGGGCTCGGTCCAAGTGACTTCACGTTCAACGCCGGTGGGCAGCTCCACCGAGATGGCCTTGCCGTCATAGAACACGACTTCGGCGCCCATGCCGTCTTCCAGATAGTTAAGCGCATCGCCCATGTTCTCGGATTCAACTTCGTATTGGTTGAATTCGGTGTCCATCCAGACGTACATCGGGTCTGCAAAATAGGAATAGGTGCAGTCCTTCTTTTCGAGGATGACTTGGTCCATCTTGTCGTCGGCTTTGAACACGTTCTCGGTGCCAAAGTTGCCGATCAAGCTCTTGAGCTTCATGCGCACCGTTGCTGAATTGCGGCCGCCGCGGGAGTACTCAGCTTTGAGGACCACCATGGGGTCCTTGTTGTGCATGATGACGTTGCCGGCGCGGATTTCTTGAGCGGTTTTCATAGCGATTTGCTGGGTTGGGCCGCTCAATGCGAACGGGCGGGCGCCGATTAGGGCGACTGCGCCGGAGCATGTTCCGCGGCGGAGAATGCGCGGCGCCGGAGCAAAAACGCGGCCGGCCCGATTGCGCAAAGCCTGCGATTTTAGCGTTTGCTGGCGCAAAACCCCAGCAACTGCGTCAACAAATCGGTTTGCTGCAGCAACCGGGTACGTGCACCGGCGGCGCATTGCGACCATTCTTCAAGCGTGTAATCGTCCACCTGAGGTAGGCGCCCGCTTGCCAAACCATTCCATACCGCGTGAAAGCGGCGCAAGCTCTCGGGTGCCTGCAGCCAGTCGAGAAACGCTTGCAGCTTGACCCTGTGCGCGCCGTCGTCCTGCGGATAGATGTGCCACACAAATGGCTGCCCCGCCAGGAGTGCGCGCACCAAAGAATCTTCGCCGCGTACAAAGTTCAGGTCGCACGCCCAGAGAAGCTCGTCGTAGCCCGCCTGAGGACAGGCAGTCAAACTCAAAATTGATAGCTGCTCGCGCTCGTTCCATATGCATTGCAGGCCATTTTTGCTTGAAATCTCACGCGTCGCCAAGTGCACAGCGTGTTGGGCACGTCCAGGAGTCACCAGCAAAAGGGTGGACACGGGCAGAGCGTTGGCGCATTGCTCAAGCCAGTCGGCCATGGCGGGCGGTTCGTAGCAAAACAGCGACACCCATCGCATGCAAGCATTGTCAGCGGCGCAATGGTGCACGGCCCGCCAAGCACGACGATCAAAGGCCTCCTGGCGCTGCAACAAATTTTCCTCGCGCAGCAGCCCCCCGGAACCCGCGGTAAAGCCCGGGTAGAAAAACCATTTGGTCCAACCTGCAGCTGGGCCATGCAGTACCGGGCTGGGCAAGCCGTGGGTTCGCGCGACCCAGGATTCGGCGGACAGGTACTCCAAGTTGATCCAAAAAGGCTTTACTGCGCCAGCGCTCACCCGCATTGCGCAAGCAGCTATGAAATCAGGAGGAATGTCGCAACCGAACGCCTCAACAAGCATGTCAGTGGCGGCTTCGTTTTCCGCCGGAAGGTCGCCCCAGCGCCGCAGTTGAACGCCTGCCTCGCCCCGCGGCGCCATCCATGCAAGTGCCGACGCATCGTCCACCCACAGCCGCACTGCATCGCCGCGAACCGCGGCTTGGCACGCCAGCCGCCAGCACACGCCCAGGTCGCCATGGTTGTCGATGACTTGGCAGAAGATGTCCCATTGCCGAGCGCGCGACAGGTCTGAAGGCAGGGCGTACATGGGCGGATTGTCCACAGGCCGCAAGCTGACAGCGCCAACTTTGCACAATAGCGCTATGTCGAACGTGCATTCCGAAGAATTGCTGTCCCAAGTGGCAGCGTTGCCGCCGCTGCCAGGCGTCTACCGCTACTTTGACGCGGACGAGGTGCTCCTCTACGTGGGCAAGGCGCGCAATCTGAAAAAAAGGGTATCGAGCTACTTTACGCGGCAACAGGGTGGCACCCGCATTGGTCACATGATCGGGCGAATCGTCCGGCTGGAGACCACAGTGGTGCGATCAGAAGCAGAGGCTCTGCTGCTGGAAAACAACCTCATCAAGTCGCTCCAACCCAAGTACAACATTCTGTTCCGGGACGACAAGAGCTATCCCTATTTGAAGATCACCGGCGTTGCCGCGAAAGACGGTGTGGGCGACGCGCCCGGCCAGCAGTTCCCGCGGCTGGCGTATTACCGCGGCAGCACCGACAAGCGCCATCGCTATTTCGGCCCTTATCCCAGCGGTTGGGCTGTGAAGGAAACCATCCTGCTGCTGCAGAAGGTGTTTCGGTTGCGCACCTGCGAAGACACCGTATTTGCCAACCGGTCGCGCCCTTGTTTGCTCTATCAGATCAAGCGTTGCACCGCGCCTTGTGTAGGCCTTATCTCGCCCGAGGCGTATTCGCGCGACGTGGCTCACGCGGAGGCTTTGCTGCGCGGCGAAGCCCATACGGTGATGGAGGCGCTGCAGGCGTCGATGTTGGTGCATGCAGAACGGCTGGAGTTTGAACAGGCGGCCGAACTGCGCAACCAAATTACCGCGCTTTCCAGAGTGCTGCACCAACAATCGATTGAGACTTCAAGCGACAAGGACGTCGACATTCTTGCGGTGCGGGTGCAAGGAGGCCGGGCGTGTGTCAATTTGGCGATGGTGCGAGGTGGGCGACATCTGGGCGATCGGGCGTATTTTCCCGTGCATGTGGATGACGCTGTAGCTTTGGAAGAATTTGGCGGGGAATCGCTCGAGGACGGCGCTCATGAGGGCACCTTGCACCCACAGACGCCGGTCGAGGTGATCGTCCTGCAGGCGTTTCTCGCGCAGCATTACTTAGACGTCGCATTGCCGCCGGTGCTGGTTACCAGTGAGCCGGTGGACCGCTTGTTGCTCGAAGCGCTGGGCAGCCAGGCCGGTGTGCGCGTCACCGCAGTTCACCAGCCACGCGAACAGCGCAGAGCATGGCTGGACATGGCGCAGAACAACGCCCAACTGCAACTGTCGCGTCTCCTGGCGGAGGAAGGCTCTCAACAAGCGCGAACCCGCGCTCTGGTGCATGCGTTAGACCTGATACAGGAAGATCTGGACGAGCTGCGCATCGAATGCTTCGATATCTCTCACACGGCGGGGGAGTCGACTCAGGCGTCCTGCGTAGTGTTTCACCACCACAAGATGCAAAGCGGTGACTACCGACGCTACAACATCGACGGTATCACCGGCGGCGACGACTACGCCGCGATGAGGCAGGTGCTTCAACGGCGATACAGCAAGGTGGCCGAGGCGCAACGCGAAGCGGGCGGTGCGGAGCCTGCCGCTGGCAGCGCACGCCTGCCAGACTTGGTCCTCATTGACGGAGGCAAAGGCCAAGTGGGCGTCGCGCGGGAAGTGTTCACAGCGCTGGGTCTCGATGTATCTCGCATCGTGGGTGTCGAAAAGGGAGAAGGGCGCAAGGTCGGCCTAGAAGAGCTGGTGTTCGCCGACGGCCGCAAAAAGGTGTATCTCGGCAAGGACTCGGCGGCGCTCATGCTGGTGGCGCAAATAAGAGACGAGGCGCATCGCTTTGCCATCACTGGTATGCGCGCGGCACGTGCCAAAGTTCGTACCGGCGGCAGCCGGCTGGAGGACATTCCAGGCGTCGGCCCCAAAAAGCGAGCACGTTTGCTTCAACGTTTTGGTGGCGTGCGGGGTGTGGCTAGTGCCAGTGTGGCCGACTTGCGCACCGTGGACGGAATCTCTGAAGCGCTGGCGGAAGACATCTATCGCGCACTTCGCTAAAACTACCTGACGTGGCGCTCTTGCCGGTTCAGCGAGCCATGCAAAACGCAGTGCGCGTGACACAATCTACCCCATGTTCTGGACCATTCCCACCATCTTGACTTGGACGCGCATCGTCGCGATCCCGTTGATCGTCGGAGTGTTCTATCTGCCGATGGCAGAAGATGCGCGCAACCTGATAGCCACGGTCATGTTCGTGGTCTTCGCCGCCACCGATTGGCTCGACGGCTACCTGGCCCGCCGGCTCAACCAGACGTCGTCCTTCGGTGCCTTTCTGGACCCGGTAGCCGATAAATTCCTGGTTGCCGCCTCCTTACTGGTGCTGGTTCATCTGCAACGGGTGGACGTGTTCGTTGCGCTGATCATCATCGGCCGAGAAATCGCCATTTCCGCCCTGCGCGAGTGGATGGCTCAGATCGGCGCCTCACGCAGTGTGGCCGTGCACATGCTGGGCAAGCTCAAGACGACCGCGCAAATGGTCGCGATTCCTTTTTTGCTTTACGACGGACCTTTGCCCGCAGGGTTCGATTCCGGCGTCGTGGGGCTGTGGTTGATCTGGATTGCGGCGGTGCTTACCGTTTGGTCCATGGTGTACTACCTGCAGAAAGCACTGCCGGAAATTCGGGCACGCGTGAAATAGGACGACACCGCAAAGTCGGTCATGGCAAAGACGATCAGGTCTTTCCATCGGATCGGGCCAATATGGGAAGCTTTGATTCCGCGACGATTTCTTTGGTCATTCGGCTGACGCAGGACTTCGAAGATGTCAATCCGGACAGTTGCCAATGTGTGCGCGGAGCGCTCGCAGGCCGCATCAGTCCTCGCGC
>JBBSRE010000154.1:0-6880 GCA_038243365.1 Burkholderiales bacterium
GCCGAAGACAATGGCGCCAAAGATGTAGGCGGGCGTGGGTAGTTCGAGGCCCAGCGACTGAAGCGCGCAGAGGGTTTCCATAAGCGTGGCCAGCAAGCAGTGAAACCGCACTATCCCACACCGCTTGGCGGACATGCCGCGCATTCCGCTTGCGCTCGGTCCCGCAAGTGCGTGGCTTTCCTCCTGTGCTCCCGACGGAGCGTGGACGCACCGGGACGCCGGCACGCGAGCCCACCAGTGGTAAAGCCAAGAAAAATCGCAGAATCGCATGCATGGCTTGGTGACGGCCTGTAGCAAGGCTACTGCACCACACCCACCTGCAGCGTGCGCGCATCGCTGCGGCCATGGTCGTCCACCACGCGCACCTGGTAGGTGCCCACCTGCGCAGGTTGCCATGTGAGGGCACGCATCGGCGCACTTGAGCCCAGGTAGGCGTTGTCGACAAACCAGTACAGGGCGCGCACATCCGCATCGCTGGTCGCGGTGAATGCCACAGTGCTCGCTGCGGGTTGGCCCAGCTTGATGGCGTAGCTCGCTCCGCGCAGCGGCGAGGTGATGGCCGGTGGGTCGCCCTGGGATTGCCCGGCGTTGGCGCACTGCGGGTTGTGGGGTGGCTTGCGGATCGGAATGCCAGCACGCGCAAACACGCTTGCGAGGTCCGACGGCCAATACTGAAACACCTCGATATGGGTCTGCTTGTCGGCATACGGTGGGCAGGCGGGCAGGCCGCTTTCGGTCTCCATCACCACGGGCCGAAACACGTTGCCGACCTTGATGGGTGAGACCCCGGGAATGAACCACGACCAGCCTTGCGCCGGGCACCAGGGGCTGGGCAGCATGCCGGTCGCCAGGCAAACGCGCACCCGCTTTGCGCGCTTGGGCGGCGGCCGTTGCAACGCGCGAATTTTGGGGTTCGCGGCCAGCAAGGCGTCGTGGATGCGAAAGAACAAAGGCGCGGCGGCGTCGATGCCGACGAAGGCTGCATTGGGCGTGCCGTCGAAGTTGCCCACCCACACCACCAGCACATAGGGGCCAAAGCCCCCGGCCGTCCACGCGTCGTGAAACGCCCACGAGGTGCCGGTTTTCCAGAACACCGGCAAGCCGGTCGGTTTGCTGCCAAACGCCGCGCCCGGCGGCGGGTTCTGTTGCAGCATGTCGGTGACGATGAAACTGGCCGCCTCGCTCATCAGGCGCTTGGGCGGAGCTTGCTGAGCATCCTGGCGCAGTCGCAAGGGCCGCAGTTCGCCGCGGTTCGCGAGCAGCGCGTACATGCGCGCCAGGTCCTGCATGCTCACGTCACCGCCGCCCAACACCAGGGCCAGGCCATAGTGCTGTTTGCTGGCTAGATTGCGCACGCCGGACTGCCTCAGAAAGTCGTACAGATCCGGCTCGCGCAACTGCGCATCGACCCACACCGCCGGGATGTTGCGGCTGTGGATCAGCGCCTCGGTGGCGGTCACCGGGCCAAGGAAGCGCCCGTCGAAGTTCTCGGGCGTGTAGGGGCCAAAAGATGTCGGTACATCGCGCAGCACCGTTTGTGGGCCAAGCACGCCTTGATCCAGCCCCAGACCGTAGATGAAGGGTTTCAAGGTTGAGCCCGGCGAGCGCTGCGCCAGCGTGCCGTTGACCTGGCCGTGAATCGCCTTGTCGAAGTAGTTGGCGGAGCCCACCAGCGCCTTGATGTCCATGCTGCGCGTGTCGACCAGCATGGCGCTGGCGTTGCGCACGCCGACCCCTGCCAAATGCTGGACGTAATCCCGCACCTGCCGTTCAAGCAACCTTTGCAAGCGCACGTCAATCGTTGTATCGACACGGGCGGGCAACGGCTCGCCCTGAGCCTTGGCCGCCGCAATCAGTTGATCCACCGCGTGCGGCGCAGCAAACGGCAGCTGCGCCAGGTGTTGCAGCACCAGCGGCAGGCGAAATACGGCCTGCCATTGGGCGTCCTGCGGGTGATCGCGCAACCAGCGCCGGTACAGGCGGTCCCGCGCACGCTTCAGGCGCGAGGCCGCCGCTGGCACCGCGGCTGTGTTCATGCCCCGGCGCGCATCCAACCGGCGCGACGGGTCTTGCGGAATCACCGCCAGGCTCAAAGCCTCGGGCAGCGTCAAGTCGCTGGCGAGCTTGTCAAAGTACACCCGGCTGGCGGCGCCCACACCCTGAATGTTTCCGCCGTAGGGTGCGTAGTTGAGGTAGGCGGTGAGGATGTCCTTTTTGGAATAGAACAGCTCCATCCGAACCGCCAGCACCACCTGCTCGAGCTTGCCCAGCGGCGTGCGCGTGTCCAGCCGATGCAACAGCCGCACCAGTTGCATGGTGACGGTGGAGCCGCCTTGCGGGGGCCGCTTGCGTGCATAGGTCAGCCAGGCCCCGCGCAGCAGGCCCCAGGGATTGAAGCCAGGGTGCCACCAGTACCACTGGTCTTCAAGCATCAACGTGGCAGCCACCACTTGCGGCGACATCTCGGCCAGCGGCGTCCACACGCGGTACTGACCGTCAGTGGCCAGGGTCATGCGCAGCAGCTGCCCACCGTCTCCGTACACCGCAGTCGAGGGCGGCAGCCAGTGACGCAGCGGCGAATGCGGCCACAGCCGGCAGCCGGCCAGCACCGCCGCTATGAGCCCAAAGCCCACAAGCCAGTTCTGCCAGCGCTTCAGCAAGCGCACCGGCCAGCACACCAGCGCGCCGCGGCTTGCGCGCGCCCCGTCAACCATCCGCATGCACGCTCACATCACTTCGGGCGCGCGACCGTGAGCTTGCCGCCCGCAGGCGCCTGCGCCTGTACGCCGACGCGGTACATGGCCGATGCATAGGCCGGCGGAATCTGAAACGTGCCGGCGTTGGTGGCGCGAATTTTGTACACAAACTCACGCAGGTCCGACGTGACCGAACCGTAAATCACCACGCGGTCCTCGCGTATGTCGGCGTGATCGGCTTGCCAGCTGGAGCTGTCGAGGCCCAGAGGAGACGTCCACGCCTGCTCAGCGGCATCCTGTTCGGATTCGTCGTCGTCGCCCTCAGCCGCACCACCAGCGGCCGCAGGCGGCGGCGGGCGCAGCACCGGATCAAACCCACCGGGCAGCAGATCGACCACTGCCACGTGGTCGACGACACCACTGCCAATGGCGCGCACCTTCACGTGTACTTCTATCTCCTGCCCGACGGTGATGGTGCCCAGCGGCTTGCCATCACTCGCCGTGTAGTCGCGCACGATCTCCAGGCCTTGCTTGATGGCCTTGGTCGGCGCGCTGCGGTCGTAGCCGCTCTGGGTCACCACGCTCCACGCGCGTTGCTTGCTGCGGTTGGCAAAGCGCAGCTTGGCGGCTTCAAAGCCCCAGTCTGTCGCCTGCAAAAGACGGCCTTGCGGCGTGCCGATGGCATGGGCCACGCCCTTCGCCGTAATGCTGTCGATCGCAAGCTGGCCAAGGTTTCCCGGGTCCATGCCCGCGAAGCTGTCCAGCGCCAAAAGTGTCATGGCGGAAGACAGCGTGTTGTAGCTGCCTTGCTCCAGCGGCCAGGCAATGTTTTCAAGCACCTGCGGCGGCAAGGCTTTGGCCTGGTCTGCGAAGTGCCGGGACACGATGTACAGCACGCTGGCGTCGCGCACCGCGGGGTCGTAGTAGTCGACAAAGTCAAAGCTGTCGCTGGCTGGCTTGGCACGTTGCAGCACTTTCAACGGCCCGGCGATCAGCTTGTGGGCCTCGCCATCCTGCTGCAGCAACTTGTACGACGCGGCCAGCCATGCGGCCGCCAGATCGCTCTTCCACTGCTTGGGAAACTGGGCCTCCAGCCGGGTCTGCACCGCAGCGATCTGGTTGGTGGTGACGTTGCCCTGCACCGTCAGCAGGTAGATCGCATAGGCACGTGTGCGCAGTTCGGCGAGCGATGTCTGGCTGTCGTCAGCCGCCAACTCCTTCAGGTACACGTTGCCCGTGTCGATGGCGCTTTGCGGCACCGCCACGCCGCGCTGACGCGCCTCCAGCAAGAAGTTCATCGCGTAGGCGGACACAAAGGGCTGCGCTGTGGGCGTAGCCGACCACAGACCAAAACCACCTGCGTCGTTCTGGCGCGTTTGCAGCGTGCTCAGGGAGCTCGCCAGCGCCTGGCTGTTGCTGATCGGCTCCCCCGCGAACACCGGCTGCAGCGCCTGCACAAACGCAGGCGCGCCTGGCCATTTGCCCACGATCAGGCGCGGCATGGCCGAGCTGATGATCTGCTCAGTGCCGTAGTTGGGATAGTTGATCAGGTAGCTGGTGAGCCCGCGCGCCAGCACCACGGGCGAGGACGACAGCACCGCATTGCGCCGGGCATACGGCGCGTACAGCGCGCGCAGATCGCCGACATCGGCTTGACCTTCCGCGCCGACCCGGGTGGTCACCACCGAGGTGCGATAGGCCACGTCCGGCCGCACCGACAGGTCGGTGCTGAGCTTTGCCACGTGCTTGCCGAAGCTGGCGCTGAAATCCATGTCGACCGAGCCGAGTGCATCGGTCGCCTTGACACGGAACAGCAGCACGCCCTCCCGCATGGAGGCGAGTGGGATGCTTTGTGTGGCCGGGCCTACGACTTCCAGGCCCGGCCCCGTTTTAAGCGTGACCGCCACGGGCGCGGTCTGGGTGCCGATGTCGGTGAGGTTGTTGGCCACGCCGACACTGACCTCGGCTTCATCACCCGGTGCGAGCGTGGTCGGCGCGTTGGGCGTCAGGACAAAATCGCCGCGCACCGTGGTAGCGCCTTGCCAGGTGCCGATCCGATCTGGAGACACCGCGACCGCCATGACGCGCAGCGTGCCGTTGAAGTCATCCGGAACCGGGTAGCTCAATTCCTTCTCGCCGTTCACCAGGACGATGCCGGACCAGTACGCCACGGGCGCTTTCTTTTTGCGTGCAAAGGGATTCAACTGCCGGCCAATGGCCGCATCACCATCACCACCAGTCGCGGCGGCCAGCGACATCAGTTTTTCAAAGTCCGGAAGAATCAGATCCAGAATTTGGGAAGTGGAGACACCCAGCATGCGTTTGCGGAAGAAGTGGTTCAGCGGGTCGTCCAGCTGGTAGCGCGCCACTTGCAAGATGCCCTCATTCACCGCAAACACCACCACTTTGGCCGGCCCAGCCGTGTGCACTTTGAAGGTGGCGGTGGTGCCAGGCTTGACCAGCGCAGGCGCCTGTACACGCAGTGCTTCGCGGTGCGGTGCATCGCTCATGCGAAACGGCACCACGCCGTAGCTGAGCGGGCTCATGAAGATGGCGTCGGACGACGGGTCTCGTACAAACTGCACGTTGACGTAACCGTTGCCCTCAAAGCCCGCGGGCACGGTGATGGTCTGCACGGAGCTGGTGGTATCGCTGTGGAACCACGCATGGGCGTAGACCTTGTCGCGCTCCAGCGTGATCAGTCCGCTGCCAACATAGGGCGCACGCACGGCGACCTGAATCGTCTCGCCTGGCTGGTAGGTGGCTTTGTTCAGTGTCAGTTGCAGTTCAGCATTGCGCTCCAACGAGCGCGACAGGTTGGCCGCACCGGCCACGGAGTACTCGATGCGGTTGACCTCCTTGCCGTCACCTGCGCGCAGGATCCGCAACACGTAGTCACCCGGTTTGTCAGTGGGCAGCGTGACGTCCGTGCCACCCACCGCAATCGTCAGCGGGCTCTGGTGGACCAACATTTCCTTCACGCGCGACTGGTACTTAAAAACGCCCGAGTTCTGCTGGGTCAGCACTGAGACGTACTTGCGCTCCACCAGTTGCGCGGTAAGACCAGGCAAGGCGATGGACTTGGCGTTGGGGTCAATGGCGACCAGGCGCACCTTGCGCACCGCGTTGCGGCTGACGTAGTCCAGCGCGTCCGCGCTCTGGTAACCCACCAGCCAATCGTCGTTGGACACCATGGCCTGCGTCGCCGCCGCCACAGCGCGGCCGCCTTCGGCGTCGTACACCTTGGCGAGGAAATACAGTTGGTACGTGGCATCGGCATATTGCGACAGGTCGAGCGGCAAGGCGGCGTGGCCGTTGTCGTCGGTGTGCGCATCTTGGAGCTCCTGCTGGTAGCCCTCTTTGGCACGGCGGATGTCGTAGAAATGCCAACCCGGCCAGCTCTTGAACGAAGGGAACGCGGGCCGCAAGGTGAGCGATGCCGACACGCGCCGGTTGGCGGCCGGGGTGCCAAACAGGTTCTCGGCGTTGACTTCGCCCTTCAGGTCTCCCGGTTTGACCCAACCCTCGGCGGTGGTTTGCGAGAGCCGCGCACGCACTTTCAAACGGTCCGGCAAAAATTCTTTCACTGTGACCGTGGTGCTGCCGATCTGTGTGTCGGCCTTGCCGTCCCGCACGATGTACAGGTTCACCGTCCAGGTCCCGGTAGCAGCGGTGTCCACCGTGGTGTAAGTCACCTCTCCAAAGCCCGATGCATCCAGACTCAGCGGAAATTGCTTCACAACGGTGCCGCGTGGGTCCACGATGTTGGCTTCCAGGGGAATGCCCGCCACACTGCGCGCCCAGGTGGCGGCACGCACGATCAGGCCCACATGCAGGGTCTCGCCAGGGCGATACAGGCCTCGGTCCGAAAACAGGTGTCCGGACAACTGGCCGGGGTTGGGCGCGTTGGCGTCGCCGCCGACGTCGAAGCGCGAATAGTCCAGCGTGCGATCGTTCGCGCCGATCGGCAGGAACGACATGTCTTTGCCCTGCGTCACCAGGTACATCACCGGTCTGCGGTCGTGCTCGAACCCCGTCAAGCTCGGGAAGCTCACTTTTCCATCGGAGCCCGTGGTTTGCGACAACAAGGTCTTGCCGTTCAGCGCCACCACCGCCACTGCGGCGCCTGCAACCGGCTTGCCGCTGCGGATCGACTGCACGAACACATCCTGGCTGCCGTCGCC
>JBBSRE010000155.1:0-6874 GCA_038243365.1 Burkholderiales bacterium
CCTGCGCTGTACGAAGCGGGTTTTGTCAGCGCGGCGCATAGCGATGAAGATATCGCCGCCACGGTGGATGCCGCCCGTGATGTGTTCCGTCTACTATAATTTTTATAGCTGCTAGCGCTTACTGGTATTGCGCTAACCCTCTAAAACACTCTTGAATTCGCCTTCAAGGCGGTACACCCATGTTCGCTGCATTCAAATGGCTGTTTTCCGGTGTCGTGCTGGGCATTTCGACTCTGGTGCTGTGCCTGAGCATGGTGCCGGTGGCACTCGTCAAGCTCCTGGTGCGTACGCCCGCGGTGCGCGCATGGTGCGACCGCACGCTGATGGGTATTGCGTCACTGTGGATGGACATCAACACTTTCTGGATGAAAGCGGTCAACCGCGGTCGCTGGACAGTCAGCGGCGCCGAAGGGCTTGATCGCGGCGGCTGGTACCTGGTGGCCAGCAACCACCAGACGTGGGTAGACATCATCGTGCTGCAGCGGGTGTTCAACAGGCGCATTCCGATGCTCAAGTTCTTCACCAAAAAAGAGCTGATGTATGTGCCTGTGATCGGCTTTGCATGGTGGGCGCTGGACTTCCCTTTCATGCAGCGCAAAGGCGGCAAAAGCGCCCGAGCGGACCTGGAAGCCGGGCGCAGGGCCTGCGCGAAATTCCGACTCGTACCCACGTCGGTCATCAGCTTTGTCGAAGGCACGCGGTTCACCGTTGCCAAGCAAGCGCAGCAGTCCGCGCCCTACCAGCATCTGCTCAAACCCAAGGTCGGGGGCATTGGCATGGCGCTGGAAACACTGGGCGACGCCTTCACGGGTTTTCTCGACGTGACCATCATCTACCCGCAGAAAACCCCCACGTTCAACGACGCCATGGCCGGCCGGCTCGGCGATGTGGTGGTGCATGTGCACTTGAGGGACATCCCGGCCCAAGTGCTGCCGACGCCCGGTGAGCTGGCTCCGAGGGCACCAGTGCAGGCCTGGGTGAACCAGCTCTGGAAACTGAAAGACGAAGAGATCGCTGCCGAATTGGCCCGTCCGCAGGGCTAAGCGCGAGCCGTTCCGGCGTACGCCTCTCAGCCCAGAGCGGACTCCCTGCTTCGAGGCAGGCCAGGCGCCGGCGAGGAACCACCACTCAAGACGAGTAGCCGCCCGTGGTGCCCGTGTTCCTCTCAGTGGCGAAAATGCCGCACGCCCGTGAACACCATGGCCACGTTGCGCTCATTGGCGGCGTCTATGACTTCCTGATCGCGCATGGAGCCACCCGGCTGAATCACGCAAGTCGCACCCGCATCAGCAACCACATCCAGGCCATCGCGGAACGGGAAAAACGCATCGCTCGCCACGACCGTGCCCTGCAGGCTCAGCTGGGCATGCTCGGCTTTGATGTTGGCGATGCGGGCGGAATCCAGCCGGCTCATCTGCCCGGCGCCCACGCCCATGGTCATGCCGTCTCGACAAAACACAATGGCATTGCTCTTGACGTACTGCGCCACCGTCCAAGCGAACATCAGGTCACGCAGCTGCTCGGGCGTCGGCTGCAGGTGAGTAACCACTTTCAGGTCGGCCGGCGTCAGCGTGTGGTTATCGGCAGTCTGTACAAGCAGCCCTGAACCCACACGCTTGGTGTCCATCGCGTTCCGGCCCTGCTCCCAGGCCGACGCTCCGCCCGCAGGCAGGTCGATCTTGAGCAGCCGCACATTGGCTTTGGCCTTGAATACCGCCAGAGCCTCCTGCGTGAAATCGGGCGCCATGAGCACTTCGACGAACTGCTTGGAGATAGCCTCCGCTACCGGAAAATCGACTGCGCAGTTGAGGGCGATGATGCCGCCAAACGCACTGGTTGGATCTGTCTTGAAGGCTTTGCTGTACGCCTCATGCGCGTGCGCGCCCACGGCCACCCCGCACGGGTTGGCATGCTTGACGATCACGCAAGCCGGTTGCGCAAAGCTTTTGACGCACTCCCAAGCCGCGTCGGCATCGGCAATGTTGTTGTACGACAGCTCCTTGCCCTGTAGCTGTACGCCCGTCACCAGCGAGCCGGGTGCCGGGTGCAGGTCGCGGTACAAGGCCGCCTGCTGGTGACCGTTTTCGCCGTAGCGCAGGTCTTGCACCTTGAGGTACATGCCGTTGGTCTGGCCCGGGAACGCGCTGCGCTCGGGCACGCCCTCGGCATCGATGTCTTCTCCAGAAGACTGCACCGACGAAAGATAATCACTGATGGCGCCGTCGTATTGCGCAATGCGGTTGAACGCTGCCACAGAGAGCGCAAAACGCAGCTTATCGGACAGGCGGCTACGCGCCTTCAGCTCGCCGAGCACTGCTGCGTACTGACCGGCATCGGTCACCACCCCCACGTCTTTCCAGTTCTTGGCCGCGCTTCGCACCATGGCCGGGCCGCCAATGTCGATGTTTTCAATCGCGTCGGCCAGCGTACATCCAGGCCGGGCGACGGTGGATTCAAACGGATAGAGGTTCACCACCAGCAGGTCAATGGGCTCGATACCGTGCTGCTCTAGCGCTGCCATGTGTTCAGGCAGGTCGCGCCTGGCCAGCAAGCCGCCGTGCACCATGGGGTGGAGGGTCTTCACGCGGCCATCGAGCATTTCGGGAAACCGCGTGACTTGCGCCACCTCGGTCACCGGCAAGCCCGCTTCTGAAAGCAGTTTCGCAGTGCCGCCGGTCGACAGCAGCTGCACACCAAGCGCATGAAGTTCCTCGGCAAAGGCCACGATGCCGGTCTTGTCGGAAACGGAGAGAAGTGCTTTCATGGGCATAAATTCAAGGTGAAATCTGGATGTATCGATTAATGGATAAGCGCCAACAGCTATTGAATCAATAGCATTTTTAGAGCAGCTTGTGCTCCAGCAACTTTTTGCGCAGCGTATTGCGATTCAAGCCCAGCCATTCGGCAGCGCGCGACTGGTTGTTGTCTGCCTGGCTCATGACAACTTCCAGCAAAGGCTTTTCCACCGCGCGCACCAGCATGTCGTACATGCGATCAGGTGCTTCACCCCCCAGATCACGAAAGTAGCCCTGCAGGCTCTCGCGAATGCATTCGTCAATGTGTTGCCTGCTCATACGACCCATCCCTCTCTCTCATGTTCTTGTAGTAAGGCGCGTGGGCCGGCAGGCGGTCCATCTGTCCGCCGAGCGCCTGAAGATACCGTGCCACAGCTGCATGCTGACGAGCACTGGTGTCCAGTTGGTTCATCTCCCGTCGGAAAGCCTCGCCGCCGGGAAGCGCCTGTACATACCAGGCGATGTGTTTGCGGGCACTTCGCACGCCGGCCTCTTCACCGTACAGGCTGTAGTGGTCATCCAGATGTGCCAGCAAGAGACGTTCGAGTTCTGCCACCAGCGGCGGCGCGAGCTGCTCACCGGTCAAGAGGAAATGGTTCACTTCGCGGAAGATCCACGGCCGGCCTTGGGCGGCGCGGCCAATCATCACGGCATCGGCGCCGGTCTCGCCCAGAACCTGCTGCGCTTTCAGGGGCGAATCGACGTCGCCGTTCGCTACCACCGGGATCGACACGGCGCGCTTCACAGCAGCAACAGTGTCGTACTCCGCTTCCCCCCGATAGCCTTGCTCTCGGGTGCGACCATGCACCGTGAGCATCGCGATACCGACCGATTCAAAAGCGCGCGCAAGAGCAACCGCGTTTTTATGGGTCTCGCTCCAGCCGGTGCGCATCTTGAGCGTGACCGGCACGCCATGGGGTCGGCACGCCTCCACGACCGCACCGGCAATGGACTGCGCCAGCGATTCGTCCTGCATCAGGGCCGAGCCTGCCCATTTGTTGCAGACCTTCTTGGCCGGGCAACCCATATTGATGTCGATAATCTGGGCGCCCCGCGCGATGTTGTGCAGCGCGGCTTGCGCCATCATGGGCGCGTCGGTACCGGCAATCTGCACGGCAATCGGCCCCGGCTCGCCGGTATGGTCGGCGCGGCGTGAGGTCTTCAGGCTGTCCCACAAGTCGCGCCGCGACGTCACCATCTCGCTCACCGCATATCCAGCGCCAAGCGACTTGCAGAGCTTGCGAAACGGACGGTCGGTGACGCCCGCCATCGGAGCCGCAAAAATACGGTTTGGCAGCTGGTAAGGCCCGATGTGCATAGTGAAAGGTGACGCGCAGAAAGCAGAGGCGCGATTGTAGCTGCCTCATTTTTCATCACACGCGAAACGTAGGCAGGGCCAGCGCTCTACCCGCGAAAAGGTCTCGCCTGCCAATACCGGGGTCCGAGCTCAGCGCAGTGCTAGCTGCACAGCGCGCACGTTTGTCCTGACCCTCCAAGCGCCGCCCGTGGTGGCCACAAAGTCGTGTTGCGCCATCGCGGACTGCAGCCAACTGCGGTTGAAAAGCACGTCGGGTGAGTAGCCGGCCGTGCTGGCTTCATTGGTGGAGGATTCGACTGCGGATTGCGCAGCTCCCGTCTCGACGGTCTCGCCATCCGCAAGAGGCCCGCGCAGCACTTCGCTCGCCTTGTTCGAATCCAGCACGACGAGCTGCGCCTCGGCTGCGCGAGTCGACGCCTGGCACTGAGGTGCCAATGCCAAGCCTCGTGAGCGCAGGAACTTGTCAAGAGCAGCCCATTCAACGCCTTGTGCAACCGCCAGGCTGCACGGAGATGTCTGGGCACCGGACTCTGTGCTCCCGACCGCTTCAGAAGCGGCCGACGCACCCTGCGCAACCGCCGACGCCACGACCAGCACAAAGGCGGGCAAGGCATAAGACCACAGGGTGGAACGAATGGGAGGGCGAACAGACGTCATAAAAATCTCGTGCAGTCATTTCTTTTCAATGAGTCTCACGATAGGCAGACCGCGTCCGCAGCGCTCTCCGAGGGCGCCCCGCCCATGCGTAGGACGTCAGCGCGCGTGCGCCTGCAGCGCCTTTCACGCACCTACACTCTGCCGCCTATGGAAATGTGGTCTGTGATACGCGAATGGCTGTCGTTGCCGCAATACGGCCTCAGCACGGTCTTTTTAATAGCGATGCTGTCGGCCACCTTGCTGCCGCTCGGCTCAGAGCCCGCCGTCTTCGGCCTGATTCAACTCAACCCGGAGATGTTCTGGCCCGCCATCGCAGTTGCCTCCGTGGGCAATACGCTGGGAGGAGGCATCAGCTGGTGGATGGGATTTGGCGCACACAAGGCGGTGGACAGAGCCCGCGGCGACCGAAAGGACTTGCGGGCAGTGGCCTGGCTTAGGCGCTTCGGCCCGAAAGCTTGTCTGATGAGCTGGCTGCCTGTGGTGGGTGACCCGCTCTGCGCGGTGGCGGGCTGGCTCAAGCTCCCGTTTTGGCCCTGTCTTTTCTACATGGCGATCGGGAAGTTTCTGCGCTATCTGGTGATGACCAGCGCTCTGGTGGCGATGATGCCCGATTGACCGCCCTTTCTGGGCAACGCCGGAGCCTCAAGCCTGGCTGCGGCGCCTTTCGATCAAGCCCGCCTCTTCAGCCAGCATGAGCGCCTCGTCGTCGTCATCCGCTCCATACGTCATGGTGCTGGACGGGGCTCCACGAGCGGCCTCTTCAGTCGTCACCGGCTCCTCGATCACCACCTGGTTGCGCCCGCCTTCCTTGGCCAGGTAAGTGGCCGTGTCGGCACGCGAGAAGAGCTCCAGCACCGATTCCCCACGGACATACTCGGTAACACCAATCGACACCGTCACCCGGCACTGCATCTCGCTGGGCCACACGTGTGCTTCCACTTGAGACCGCACGCGCTCGCATGTGTTGAGCGCGGGCAACAAAGACGTGCCGGGAAAGATCAGCAAGAATTCCTCACCCCCGTACCGCCCGAAGATATCGTCATCCCGCACAGCCTGCTGCGCCACACGCGAAAACACGCGCAACACTTCATCGCCTCCGAGGTGGCCCATTTCGTCATTGATGCGCTTGAAGTGATCCAGATCCAGCAGCGCGATGCACAACGGAATGTTCAAGTCATCCGCGATCTGCTTTTGCTCTTCCAGTGCCTGCACAATGAATCGGCGGTTGTAGCACCCCATGAGCGCGTCTCTCTCCGCGTCCGCCTCGATGGTGCGAATCCGCCTACCCGCCTTGTTCAGAATGCGGTGGAGCAGCGACGCCTTTCCGCTCAGATAGACGAAGCCGGGCAGAGACAGCGCCAGGGAAGCGAAGTGCAAGATCTCAAGACGCAGCAGTTCCATGTTGTGCCGCTGCACGTAGTGCGCTGCAATCACGCCTGCATACGCCACCAGTACTGCGGTGACCAGAAGGAACGAAAGCTTGCGTGGAATCCGGTACATGCCATACGCCAGCGTGACAAACGAAAAAGGCGCCAGAAGAACCTGGGTGGCGGGCTCCAGATAGACCAGCGCCAGCATGAATACAAAAGCCACAGTCACGATGGGCAGCTTGAGCCGCTTGTCCCGGAGGTTCATTTGCCAGCGCGAGCGAAACACCAGCGCGAACCCGACCACTGCAGAAACCGCGGCTGCGCCTAGCGCCGCGAGGCTTTGCCACGCGACAACCCCGAGCAGGGCAAAGACGCCGGCGGCTACAAAGTAACTGGCCACCAGCAGCAAGGCGATCAGCCATTTCTGGCTGATGGGTCCGCTGCGACGCAATCGCTGCGCATCAGATTCGCGGCGCGACGGACTGGGCACGAAGTCCACGGAATCCTCGAACTCCGCAGTTTCGCCAGTGCCGTAAGGCGAGTCCTCACTGTGGGCAAACCCGGGATGCCTGCGGGGAGTTAGCAACGACCGAAAGGAAAGCAAGCCCATGTCAAGCGTCGTACCTGTGCAGCAAGAAGGGGAGGACCGCGCCCCAAACGTGTCGAGCAAACCCGTGCAGCCTGCGCCTTCTGAAACCCGACCTGGTTGCCAATGTGCGCGGCACGGCGCAGAG
>JBBSRE010000156.1:0-6839 GCA_038243365.1 Burkholderiales bacterium
AAAACGCCCGCACCACCCCTGCCGTGCGCGCCGAGATGGCGGACAGTTCTGAGTCCGCTTCGGTCCTTGCAAAGATCTTCGGCGTTACAGATCAGACCGCCTCCAAGTGGAAGAAGCGCACCGACTTTGCTGACCGCTCCCACACTGCGCATCGCCTGCAAACCCAGCTCACCCCTGCGCAAGAGACTGTGGTGGTGCACCTTCGCAGCACTTTGCTGCTGCCGCTGGATGACCTGCTGGCCGTCACCAAAGAATTCATCTGCACCAGCGTCTCACGCTCAGGCCTGGACCGGTGCTTGCGCCGCCATGGTGTGGGTAACCTCAATGCTCTCAAGCCCGCTACGCCCCAGGAGCCCCACAAAGCCTTCAAGAGCTACGAGCCGGGGTACCTGCACATGGACGTGAAGTACCTGCCACAGATGCAGGACGAGAGCGGTCGGCGTTACTTGTTCGTGGCTATCGACCGGGCTACGCGCTGGGTGTTTGTGGCCATTAAAGCCAACAAGAGCGCCGCCAGCGCCAAAGCCTTCCTGAGCGCCCTGCACAAGGCGTGCCCGATCAAGATTCAGAAGCTGCTGACCGACAACGGCAAGGAGTTCACAGACCGGTTGTTTGCCAACCGGGGCAGGGCTCCCAGTGGCAGCCATGAGTTTGACCAGCTATGCCAAGAGTTTGGCATCGAGCACCGGCTAACCCGGCCCAGGACGCCTAAGACCAACGGCATGGTGGAGCGGTTCAATGGACGCATTGCCGATGTGCTGAAGACGCACCGGTTCACTGACAGAGAGGATTTGCAGCAGACTTTGCTGCGTTATGTGGCGCTGTACAACCACCAGTTGCCGCAGTCGGCTTTGAAGAGTAAGACGCCGATGCAGGCCATGAAAGAGTGGCACCAGTTACACCCGCATTTGTTCAACAAGCGGCCCTATGATCGTCCGGGATGCGACATGTAGCGTCAATACGCCACATTGGCCGCTCGCAAACGAGGCCATCGCGAAGCGCGCTGACGCGGCTGAACAGGGGCGCAAAAAACGGGCCTAAGCCCGTTGTTCTTGAGTGCGAAAAATAGCGCCTCACATTTTTTTCTACCTGCTTGATCACCTCATCATGCAGGCACCGAGCCACTGTCAGGCCAGTTCGCTCATCTGCGATTGCAGGTAGTTCTGCACACCCACCTTGGCGACCAATTCGATCTGGGTTTCCAGAAAGTCGATGTGCTCTTCGGTGTCGTCCAGAATCTTTTGCAGCAAGTCGCGCGAGACATAGTCGCGTACCGATTCGCAATGCGCCATGCCCGCCTTGATGGTCTCTTGCGCACCCGTTTCCAGGCGCAGGTCGCAGGCCAGAATCTCGGGTACGTCTTCGCCCACTTGCAGCTTGGCCAAATCTTGCAGATTGGGCAATCCGTCCAGCATGAAGATGCGGTCCATGAGCCAGTCGGCATGCTTCATCTCGCCCATGGACTCGTCATATTCCTTCTTGGCCAGCTTGCCAAAACCCCAATGCTTGAGCATGCGGTAGTGCAGAAAATACTGGTTGATGGCAGTGAGCTCGTTCTTGAGCTGGGCCTGGAGGTGGAATATGACTTGTGCGTCGCCTTGCATGGTGACGCCTTTTCGATGGCTTCAGATTGACCTCTATTGTGCGTGCTGGCTTACGCAGCTACTCGCTTGCTCACGCGACAATAGTGAAAAAGCATCGACAGCATTCAATCAATTGATTGGATTTATGAATCGCAAGTGCCTAGACTAGCCTCTGTGTTCAGCAAAAACCCGAAAGGAAACAACGCAATGTCTCTCATCAACACCAAGGTACAGCCCTTCAAAACCCAGGCGTTTCACAACGGCAAGTTTGTGGACGTGACCGAAAAAGACCTGACCGGCAAATGGTCGGTTGTGATCTTCATGCCCGCCGCTTTCACGTTCAATTGCCCGACCGAAGTCGAAGACGCAGCGGACAACTATCCAGAATTCCAGAAGGCCGGCGCCGAAGTTTTCATCGTCACCACCGACACGCATTTCTCGCACAAGGTATGGCACGAAACTTCGCCTGCCGTGGGCAAGGCCAAGTTCTTCCTGGTCGGTGACCCGACGCACCAGATGACGCGCGGCTTTGATGTGCACATCGACGAAGAAGGCCTGGCGCTGCGCGGCACCTTCATCATCAACCCCGACGGCATGATCAAAACGATGGAAGTGCACTCCAACGAAATCGCCCGTGACGTGAAAGAAACGCTGCGCAAGCTCAAGGCTGCCCAGTACACCGCGGCTCACCCGGGTGAAGTGTGCCCGGCCAAGTGGAAGGAAGGCGAGAAGACGCTGGCTCCTTCGCTGGACCTGGTTGGCAAGATCTAAGGCTCACGCCTACATGGTCGGCATCGGCTGACCGAAAGACGCCCGGGTGCCTGGCGCCCGGGCTTTTTTACGCCCAAAAATACAATTTTCAGGAGTTATCTCATGCTCGACGACGAACTCAAGATCCAATTGAAAGCCTATCTGGTGCGCTTGCAGCGCCCGGTCGAACTGGTGGCTACGCTGGACGACAGCAGCGCGTCGACTGAGCTGCGCGAACTTCTGCAAGACATTCGCGCCCAGTCTGACCTGGTCACGGTTGTTGAGAAAAATGAACTGGACGTGCGCAAGCCGTCTTTCCTCATCACCAACCCTGGCGAAAACACCGGCGTGCGCTTTGCGGGTGTGCCGCTGGGTCACGAATTCACCTCGCTGGTGCTGGCGCTGCTGCAAGTCGGCGGCCACCCATCCAAGGAAGCGGCTGATCTGCTCGAACAGATCAAGGGCCTGAATGGCGAATTCCACTTCGAGACCTACTACTCGCTCTCCTGCCACAACTGCCCCGACGTCGTGCAGGCATTGAACCTGATGAGCGTGCTCAACCGCGGCATCACGCACACGGCGGTTGACGGCGGCCTGTTCCAAAGCGAAATCGAATCGCGCGAAATCATGGGCGTGCCTACCGTATTTCTGAATGGCGAACGCTTCGGCCAAGGCCGCATGGAACTGGCTGAAGTGGTCGCCAAGATCGACACCAGCACCGGCGCGCGGGAAGCAGAAAAGCTCAATGCCAAGGATCCGTTCGACGTGCTTATCGTCGGCGGTGGCCCGGCCAGCGCAGCGGCTGCCGTGTACGCAGCGCGCAAAGGCATCCGCACCGGCGTCGCGGCCGAACGCATGGGCGGCCAGGTGCTCGACACCGTGGGCATTGAAAACTTCATCTCCATCCAGAAGACCGAAGGGCCGCAGTTTGCCGCCGCGCTGGAGCGCCATGTGCGCGACTACGAGGTCGACATGATGAACCTGCAGCGCGCCACCGGCTTGGTGCCCGCCAAGGAAGAGGGCGGCCTGATTGAAGTGCAGTTTGAAAACGGCGCCAGCCTGAAAAGCCGCACCGTCATCGTCACCACGGGCGCGCGCTGGCGCAGCATGAACGTGCCGGGCGAAGAGCAATACCGCAACAAAGGCGTCACCTACTGCCCGCACTGTGACGGCCCGCTGTTCAAGGGCAAGCATGTAGCGGTGATAGGCGGCGGCAACTCCGGGGTGGAAGCGGCGATTGACCTGGCCGGTGTGGTCGCACGTGTCACGCTGCTGGAGTTCGCTCCAGAATTGAAGGCAGATGCGGTGCTGCAACGCAAGTTGCACAGCCTGCCTAACGTGACGGTCATCACCAATGCCCAAACCACCGCAGTGTCCGGAGACGGCAGCAAGGTAACGGGCTTGAACTACACCGACCGCGCCACTGGTGATGCACAAGACGTCGCGCTCGAGGGCATCTTTGTGCAGATCGGCCTACTGCCCAACACCGACTGGCTCAAGGGCACCGTAGAGCTGACGCGCTTTGGCGAAGTGGAAGTCGACAGCCATGGCCGCACCGATGTGGCTGGAGTGTTTGCTGCCGGAGACTGCACCACCGTGCCGTTCAAGCAGATCGTGATTGCGGCGGGTGATGGGGCAAAGGCGGCGCTGAGCGCGTTTGATCATCTGATACGCACCAGCGCTCCAGCTGCGTGAAGTTGTAGTGAAAATAGCTGTTAACGTTTACAGGATGGGCGCTAACAGCTATTAAATTGGAAGCGAAAAGAATTTCCCTCGCTTGAATGCTGCGGTGCTCAACAGCCTAGTGCTTTCACCGAACAGTGCTTAGTACACCAATCGCTCCGGCTGCAGCTCCTGCAGGATGGTCGTCGCGATCTCCTCAATCGATTTCGTGGTGGTCGACAGCCACCGGATACCCGAGCGCCGCATCATGGCCTCCGCCTCATGCACTTCCATGCGGCAGTTCTCCAGGCTGGCGTAGCGTGAGTCCGGGCGCCGCTCGGTGCGGATTTCGCACAGCCGCTCCGGGCTGATCGTCAGACCAAAAATCTTCTTGCGAAACGGAATCAGCGCCGGCGGAAGTTCCTGGCGCTCGAAGTCTTCCGGAATCAGCGGGTAGTTGGCCGCTTTCAGGCCGTGCTGCATGGCCAGGTACAGCGTGGTGGGTGTCTTGCCGCTGCGGCTCACCCCCACCAGGATGACGTCTGCGCCGGCCAGATCGCGGTGACTCTGACCATCGTCGTGCGCCAAGCTGAAGTTGATGGCTTCGATGCGGTCGGTGTATTCCTTGCTGAGGCTCACATCGGAAAAGCGCCCCACGCGGTGGTGCGACTTGATGCCCAGCTCCTGCTCGAGCGGGTGCACAAAGGTGCCGAACATGTCCAGCAGCATGCCCTTGCAGCCTTCCTGAATCACCTTCAGCACTTCCATGTTCACCAGCGTGGTGAACACGATGGGCTTGTTGCCTTCAAGTTCTGCGGTGTGGTTGATCTGGCGCACCACCTGGTGAGCCTTGTCGGCAGTGTCGGTAAACGGCAGGCGCACACGGCGCGGCGCAAATTCGAACTGCGCCAGGATGGCGTTGCCGAAAGTTTCGGCGGTGATGCCGGTGCCGTCCGAGACGAAGAAAACGGTGCGTGTGTGCATGGGCGTGGGCTGGGTGCTGACAGCCTTGTAACAAGGGGTGGGACCTACAATGTGACCGATTATCCGAATTCCCCCATGCCAGTCTGCCGCTTCAGAACAACACAACAACGCGCGCTGCCTTGCATGCTCGCCCGTCTGCCTGCGCCGGCACACGGGTGCTCAGAGCCTGTTTCAACTTCTGGAGTCTTCCCATGTCAGCACGCTTTGAGGCGACCGCCCTGGTCGTACCGTTTGAAAACCTGAGGATGAGCGACGTCGAGGCCGTTGGCGGCAAGAACGCCAGCCTTGGCGAGATGATTTCGCAATTGCCACAAGGGGTGCGCGTCCCTACCGGCTTTGCCACCACGGCGCACGCGTTTCGGCAGTTCCTGGCGCACGAAGGCCTGGCCGAACGCATCAGCCAGCGCCTTGCGACACTGGATACCGAAGATGTCCGCGCGCTGGCGGTTGCCGGCGGTGAAATTCGCACCTGGATCGAAGCGCAGCCGTTTCCGGCGGACCTGGAGCAATCGGTGCGCGACGCGTTCGTCACCCTGGCCGGCGACAACGCGGAGGCGAGCTTTGCGGTGCGCTCATCGGCCACGGCAGAAGACCTTCCCGATGCGTCGTTCGCAGGCCAGCAGGAAACTTTTCTGAACGTGGTCGGCATCGACGACGTGCTGCACAAGATGAAAGAGGTTTTTGCCAGCCTCTACAACGACCGCGCCATCAGCTACCGCGTGCACAAGGGCTTTGCGCACGACGTGGTCGCGTTGTCTGCTGGCGTGCAGCGCATGGTGCGTTCTGATTTGGGCGCAGCGGGGGTGATGTTCACCATCGACACCGAATCGGGCTTTGATCAAGTGGTGTTCATCACCAGCAGCTACGGCTTGGGCGAGACGGTGGTGCAGGGCGCCGTCAACCCGGATGAGTTCTATGTGCACAAGCCGATGCTCAAGGCTGGCAATAGCGCAGTGATCCGGCGCAACCTGGGCAGCAAGCTGATCCAGATGACGTTCTCCAGCGCTGAAGAAAAAGCCGCCAGCGGCGCGCTGGTGAAAACCATCGATGTGCCTACAGAGCAGCGCAATCGCTACTCGCTCAGCGATGCCGATGTGGCGCAGCTGGCGCAGTACGCGCTGGTGATTGAAGAGCATTACGGCCGCCCGATGGACATCGAATGGGGCAAGGACGGCACCGACGGCTTGCTCTATATCCTGCAGGCGCGGCCTGAGACGGTCAAAAGCCAGGCGGCTGGCAAGGTGGAGCAGCGCTTCAAGCTCAAAGGCACCAGCACGGTGCTGGCCGAGGGCAGGGCGATTGGCCAGAAAATTGGTACCGGCCCGGTGCGCCTGGTGCACGACATCCGCGAAATGGACAAGGTGCAGGCCGGCGACGTGTTGGTGACCGACATGACCGACCCCAACTGGGAGCCGGTGATGAAGCGCGCCAGCGCCATCGTCACCAACCGCGGCGGACGCACCTGCCACGCCGCCATCATTGCGCGCGAGCTGGGCATCCCGGCGGTGGTGGGATGCGGCAATGCCACCGAACAGCTGAAAGAAGGCACGCTGGTGACCGTGAGCTGCGCCGAGGGCGATACGGGCCGCGTCTACGATGGTTTGCTTGAAACTGAAGTGACCGAAGTGCAGCGCGGCACCATGCCGGAGATCCGCACCAAGATCATGATGAACGTCGGCAACCCGCAGCTGGCGTTTGACTTTTGCCAGCTGCCGAACGAAGGCGTGGGCCTGGCACGGCTGGAATTCATCATCAACAACAATATTGGTGTAAATCCGAAGGCGATCCTCGACTATCCCAATATCGACTCGGATCTGAAAAAGGCAGTTGAATCGGTAGCCCGCGGCCACGCCAGCCCAC